>JAGQTL010000127.1 GCA_020439035.1 Leucobacter sp.
GTCGACGTCTTCTTCGTCATCTCGGGCTTCCTCATCACGAGCCACCTGATCCGCGAGGCCATGCGCCATGGCAAGGTGAAGCTCGGCGCCTTCTGGGCGGCCCGCGCACGCCGGATCCTCCCCGCGAGCCTTCTCACGATCGGCGTCACGGTCGGCCTCACGCTCTTCTTCGCCCCGGTGACGCAGTTCGAGACGCTGCGGAGGCAGGCGCTGGCCTCGATCTTCTACGTGCAGAACTGGGTGCTCGCGCGGGACGCCGTCGACTACTCCGCGGCCGAGAACGACGCGACGCCGTTCCAGCATTTCTGGACGCTGTCGGTCGAAGAGCAGTTCTACCTGTTCTGGCCGCTGCTCGTGCTCGTGGGCGTCTGGATCGTCGCGCGCAAGACCGCCACCGCGGGCCTCGCGCTGAACGAGCGGTCCTTCCGCGCCGCGCTCACCGTGCTCTTCGGGGTGGTCGTGCTGGCCTCGCTCGTCTACTCGATCCTCAAGGTCGCGCGGGGCGATCTCGAGGCCTACTTCATCACGACCACCCGCATCTGGGAGCTCGGCGCCGGCAGCATGCTCGCCGTCGTCGGCGGGCTCCGGCTGAGCACGGCGGGGCGGAACCTGCTGACCTACCTCGGGCTCGCCGCGATCGTGGTCTCCGCCTTCGTGCTGAGCGACGAGACCCCGTTCCCCGGCCTCGCGGCCGTGCCGGTGATCGCCGGCACCATCGCCGTGATCCTCGCCGGCACCCCGGATCGCGACGGCCGTTTGGCGCCGCTCGTGCGGGCCGATCCGTGGGCGGCGGCCTCGAACTTCACCGTCGCGCAGTGGATCGGGGATCGCTCGTACTCCCTGTACCTCTGGCACTTTCCGGTCATCATCCTGTGGCCGATGATCGTGAAGCACCCCGCCTCGTGGCTCGACATCGTCGGCATGGTCGTTGTTGCCCTCGTGCTCTCCGACCTCAGCTACCGGTTCATCGAGCAGCCCGTGCGGAAGGCGCCGTTCTTCGCCCAGTCCACGCGCAACTCCCTGATCGCGGCGCTCCTCGCGCTCCTGGCGATCGCCGGCACGACCTGGCTCTACCCGCTGCGCGCGGAGCAGGCGACCGCCTCGTGGAAGGAACTCGCGACCGAGACGAAGGCGCTGCCGGAGCTCGGCGCGGCGTCCATCGTCGACGGGCACCTCGAGCCGTTCCCCTCGGGCACGATCACGATGATGCCGAGCCCGGCCGACGCGCAGAAGAACACCCCGAAGGGGTTCCGGGGCAAGCGCTGCGTCGCGCCGCAGCTCGCCGACGTCATTCCCGAGTGCATCAGCGGCGATGAGAAGTCCGACGTGTCGATCGCGCTCGTCGGCGACTCGCACGCGCGCATGTACGCCGGGGCCATCGCCGAGGCGGCGAAGAAAAACGGCTGGCGGCTCCGCACCTACCTGAAGGTCTCGTGCCCCTTCACGCCCACGCCCAAGGTGCTCGAGACGAGGGGATCGCTCGTGTGCACCGAGCCGAACGCGGCCGTGCTCGACGAGCTCCTGGCCGATCCGCCCGACCTGGTCGTCACGACCTGGCGCTTCTCCACGAACTTCACGGCCGACGGCGACCCGGACGCCGCGGCCGCCGCCGGCTTCGCGAGCTATTGGAACACGCTCGAGGACGCGGGCATCGGGGTGCTCGTGCTCCGCGACGTGCCCGAGCACCAGCAGGACGTGCCCGCCTGCGTCGCCGCGCACTACACCGACCCCGAGGCGTGCACGACGCCGCGCGATGACTCGTCGCTCCTGGGTTCGGCCGTGCTGGAGCAGGCGATTGCGCTCGCCCCCCGCACGCGGGTCGCGGACTTCACCGACCTGCTCTGCGACCAGTCGAGCTGCAAGGCCGTGATCGGCAACGTGCTCGCCTACCGCGACAAGCATCACCTCACCGCGGTCTACGCGCGCACGATGATCCCGCAGCTGGCCGAGGCGATCGATGCCGCCCTCCCATCCGGGGCCCGCTAGACGGAGAAGACGCCGCCGCTCTCCCGGAGCGCCGCCATCATGCGCATCACGCCGCGTTCGATGCCGAACTCCGGCACCCACCCGAGCGACTCGAGCTTGTCGGAGGCGAGCGACGAGTTCTCCATGAGGTTGTGCACGCCGGTGTCGGCACCCGCCGGGAGGTCGTAGACGACCGGCACCCCGGCGGCCGCGGCGATGGCCTCGGCGAGCTCGCCGAGCGTGCAGATCGCGTGCGGGTTCGAGATGTTGTAGGCGTTCGCGCGCTCGCCGCGCACGAGCACAGCGAGGATGGCGGAGGCGCAGTCGAGCGAGTAGCAGTAGGAGCGCAGCTGCGTGCCCCGGCTCTTCAGCACCACGTCGCCGCCGGAGAGCGCCATCCGCGTGAACTGCGCCGAGGCTCGGTTGTCGGACTCGCGGATCGACGGGCCGTAGATGTGGCCGGGCCGCACGATCACCGAGTCGATGCCGTACTCCATGCCGTAGGCGACGCACAGCGATTCGCCCGCGCGCTTGGACGACGGGTAGCCGGCGCGCTCGTTCAGGATGTCGAGGTAGCCGAAGTCGTTCTCGGCGTAGGGCTCGGTGCCGTCCTTCTGACCGTAGACCTCGCTCGACGAGATGTAGAGCACCCGCCGGGCGGATGCCGCGCGGGCAAGGTCGAACATGGCCGAGAGGCCGAGGATGTTCGCCAGCATCGTCCCGACCGGGTGCTGCATGTAGAGCGCCGGGTTCGCGTTGCTCGCCCCGTGGATCACGTAGTCGACGCCGCCCGGGGCCGCGACCGCGTCGCTCGACGTCGCGTCGTACGGCACGAAGACGAGGCCGTCCTCACCCTTCGCGAGCCCGGAGAACCGCGCCTTAGCGTCGCGCTCGCTGCGCCCGGCGACGAGGATCGTGATGCCCGCATCGAGCTCCCGGTTCATGAAGACCAGGAGATCGACGACCGACGAGCAGATCATCCCGGTCGCACCGGTGATCAGGATGCGGCTGCCGAAGAGCTCGCGCGCATCGGGGATGCTCGGCACGGTCGCGCGCAGATCCTCCCAGTAGCTCGGGCTGAGCGTCATCGATCCGCCGCCGCTCACCCGGCGGTGTGCCGCGCGTCGAGGATCGCCTCGAAGATGTAGAGGTCGTCCATCGTCGTGATCTTCAGGTTCTGCTCCGAGCCGGCCGAGAAGTACACCGTCTCACCGAGCTCATGCATGAGCACGCACGACGCCGCCGTGTCTCCGATCCCCTTGGCCTTGCCCTCGGTGTGCGCCCAGAGGAGCTTGCCCAGCGTGTACGTGTGCGGCGTCTGCGTGCGGAACAGCTGCTCGCGCGGGATCGACACCGTCGAAGAGGTGCCGCCGTCGTTGCTGCGGAACACGGCTTCCACGCACGGGATCGCGGCGACCGCGCTCCCGTTCGCCTTGAACTCCGCGACGCTGTCGGAGATGATCTCGGACGAGACCAGGCAGCGGTTGCCGTCGTGGATCATGACGATGTGCTCGTCGTCGGCGCCGTCCTCCCTGATCTTCGCGAGCCCGTTGTAGATCGACTCCTGGCCCGTGTCGCCCCCGGGCACGATCGCCTGGAGCTTCGTGATGCCGTACTGCTTCGCGTAGGCGCTGACGACGTCGATCCACGAGGGCAGGGTGACCACGACGATCGCGTCGATCGAGGGGTGGCTCTGGAACGCCTCGAGCGTGTAGACGATCAGCGGCTTGTTCTTGACGTGCATGAACTGCTTCGGAATGTCCTGCTTCATCCGGGATCCGGTGCCCGCTGCGGTCAGTAGTGCGGTAATCATCGTGAGACTCCAGGTGTGCTCGAGCGGTGTTCAGTGGCGTCAGTGGCGTGCGGCGAGGATCCGCGGGAGGTAATCGTCCACGCTCTCCTTGGCCTTGGACTTCATGGCTCCCAGCAGTTCGTCGTCGATTCCCTGCGACAGGGCCAGCTCCATGGCATCCACGATACCGTGCGCGCGGAACGCGGTCCGCTTGATCGCGCGCTCGGGGTAGCCGACGATCTCCATCAGCTTCTCGACCTTGTCGTTCCACGAGAGGATCACGGAGGGCACGCCCATCGTGAACGCCGCGATCGACGAGTGCATGCGGCAGGTGATGAGCGCCCGGTAGCCGTTGATGGTGTTGACGAGCACGTCCTCGTCGACGGGGCGTTCGACCAGATACGAGCGGTCCAGCTTCATCCGCCGCAGCACGCGCTCGCCGAGCTTCACGTCTCCGGGGAGCCCGTTCGTGAAGAACTCGAACTCGTACCCGCGATCCTCGAGCGTTCTCGCGATGTCGGCGAAGAGCGAGACCCACTGCTTCGAGCCGAAGTCGACGCCGTACCCCTCGAGCGAGTTGCCGCGGATGAGGCCGATGCCGATCTTCGTGCGCGGGACGCTGGTGTCGACCTCGAAAGCCTCCTTCATCCAGAACGCCGAGTCGGCCAGCAGCTTCACCTGATGCCCCGGGCCGGCGCACGCCTGCACCGCGTCGACGTTGTCGCGCGCCGAGACGTACTTCACCGCGGGCGACTGGATCGCGCGCTTCAGGATCTTGCTGCCGAAATCGCGCTCGTCGAAGGCGCCCGCGCGACCGATGGCGTTGTAGACAACCTCGAGGCCGTGCTTCTCCGCGTACTCGCTCACGAGCAGCAGCGACCAGTGGTACTCGTTGTAGCTGTACTCGAGCAGCCCGGCCCCATCGATCACGATGTAGTCGACGCCCTCGAACTTCAAGGCGAAGTAGCTTTCGAGCCGGCGGCGGTAGTTGCGCCCGAGCGTCCAAATCAGGTGCCGCGTGCGGCTGATCGCGTTCTGCATCGCCTTGCTCTTGGCCTTCCGGCCCCGCTGCTGCAGGGAGAGGAACACCTTCTCGGTGAAGCGGCCCTTCTCGCTGTAGCCGTAGTAGTTGCGGAGGCGGCGCTCGCGCGCATCCGCGATCTCCTCGATCGTGTCGTTCCGGCCGAGCAGGTCGACCTCGACGTACTCGACCTCGATCCCCGGCTCGGCCTGCTCGAGGCCGTCGGTGATCAGGTACTCGAGGCTGCGCGCGATGAACATCTCACCGAGATTCTCGCTCTTCACCAAGCCGCACATGGCGATCTTCATCGTTTCGACCCTCTCGATCGTTCGTGCACGTCTCACCGTAGCCGCGCTACGGCTGGAAACCCTGCATCTCCTCGTCGTCGGCGACGACTTCCGGCTGTTCCTGGCCCATGTCGCGCAGTTCCGCGCGGGTCAGCGTCGGCTTCTCACCCTCGACGTACGAGAAGAACGGCACGAAGTCGTGCCGCGAGATGCGCATGTGCACGGGGAGCCACTCCATGTAGTCGGGGCCGTACAGCTGGCGCAGGTAGGTGTCGTAGCCGGCGGGGCACGAGAGCAGGTGCCCCTCGAACTCCATCCGCACCACCGGCGCGTACTCGGACTTCACGACGCGCTCCTCGGTCGTGTGCACGTTCGTCATCATCACGCCGACGTGCTCGGACTCCTCATACGAGCGCGACTTCGCGAGGTTGATCACCTCATCGAACGTGTTCTTGACGCCCTTCATGCCGTAGATCATCGCGGCCAGGCGATTGCGGAGGAAGCGGTAGGGGTTCGGCCCGTGGTAGCGGCTCACGCTGCGCGCGTGGCTCACCCGGTTCTTCCGGCGCCGGATCTCGTCGTAATGCTCGATGTTCTCGGCTTCGGTATCGGGCAGCCCGTCGATGGGGAAGATGTCGAGGAAGATCGGGTAGATCTTGTTGCCGAGCCTGCCCTGCTTGCGCTTACCCACGAGGATCTTGTCGCCGTAGAGCTTCCAGTGGTAGGCGAAGTACTTGTCGGAGAAGTTGGGCGGCATGAGCTCGTACTCGCCGATGCGGCCGCCCGAGAGCTCCATGAGCCGCTCGCAGTCGGGGCGCGGCATGTTCACGTCGATGTCGTCGTCCCACGGGATGAAGCCCTGGTGCCGAACCGCGCCGAGCAGGGTGCCTCCCGAGAGGTAGTAGGTGAGGCCGTGCTTCTCGCAGAACTTGTCGAACTCGAGCAGCATCTCGAGCATGTACGCCTTGTGATCCGCGTCGGTCGCAAGCTCACGAAGGTCGCTGTAGTCGTAGTCCCGCATTCGGTACTTCTTCTCCTCTTGGAACGTGGCCGGTCGTTTCGATTCTCGGACGCTGCCCGCCTCCGGATCCCTCCGATCCGATCGCGCTGCGGCTCCCGGCGCGATTCGGGCGGGTCTCGCCGCGAGCGCACGCGGGCGGCCTATCGCAACATCCTACCCGCCCGATCCTCTGCGTTCCCTCGGACGCGCTCTCCACTCCGGCCGGTCGACTAGGCTGAGAGCGCAGGAAATCCGTTGAAAGGCGCCGACCACTCGATGAGCACCACTCTCCAGCGCGTCATTCTGCCGCAGCACCGCTCCGCGGATGCGACCGCACTGTATTGTGACGTCGACGGCGGCGACGAGCGGGGCGGCCTCGGGGCGCCCGGCGCCGGCTCGCGGCTCTCGTTCGCCAGCTACTTCAACGCGTTTCCGGCCGCCTACTGGCAGCGCACCACCGTGATCGACCGGGTGCGCCTGACGCTCACGACCCGCGGTGCGGGGCGCATTGTGCTCATGCGGAGCGACGCGCGGGGCGTGCAGACCGAGGTCGACGCGGTGCCGGTGAGCGGCAACGGCGAGGTCTCGCTCGAGATCGCACTCGAGGGGTTCGAGGGCGGGGGCTGGCTCTGGTTCGACCTGGTCGCGGGCGACGACGGACCTCTGAGCCTCGTCGAGGGCGCCTGGCTGACCGACGTGGAGCCGGTGACCGAGGGCCGGCTGACGCTCGGCGTCACCACGTACAACAAGCCCGACTTCTGCCTGCGCACGCTCGAGGCCATCGGCGCGGACCCGGCACTGCTCGCGGCGGTGGACCGGGTGCTGATCGTGGATCAGGGCACGCGGCGCGTGCGCGACGAGCCGGGGTTCGCCGACGCGCAGGCGCGGCTCGGCGAGCAGCTGCGGGTGATCGAGCAGGGCAACCTCGGCGGTTCGGGCGGGTTCGCGCGCGCGATGTTCGAGACGCTCGGCCTCCCCGAGACCGGCTTCCTCATGCTGCTCGACGACGACATCGAGTTCGAGACCGAGAGCGCGCTGCGTGCCTGGCAGTTCAGCCGGTTCAGCCGCGAGCCCACGATCGTCGGCGGGCACATGTTCGACCTCCTCGACAAGCCCGTGATCCACGCCTGGTCCGAGATCGTGCGGCCCGAGAACTTCATGTGGCAGCCCGCGTCGTGGGATCAGCACCGGCACGACTTCCGCACCCGGAACCTCCGCGCCACCCCGTGGATGCACGAGCTGCACGAGGCCGACTACAACGGCTGGTGGATGTGCCTGATCCCGAAGCACGTGATCGAGCGGATCGGTCTCTCGCTGCCCGTGTTCATCAAGTGGGACGACGCGGAGTACGGCCTCCGGGCACGGGCGCACGGCTTCCGCACGGTGTCCCTGCCGGGGGTCGCGCTCTGGCACATCTCCTGGCTGAACAAAGACGACACCCGCGACTGGCAGTCGTTCTTCCACGCCCGCAACCGCATCATCGCCGGCCTGCTGCACTCGGAGCGGCCGAAGGGCGGGGCGCTCCTCTCGCACGCCAGGCAGCACGACATCAAGAAACTGTTCAACATGCAGTACTACGCGGTGCAGCTCTCGGTCGACGGGCTGCGCGCCGTGCTCGACGGGCCCGACGCGCTGCATGCGAGCCTCGCGACCGCGATGCCGGCGGCGCGCGCGGCCGCCGCGCGGTTCCCGGAGACGCAGCTCTACGGGCCCGACAATGAGCTTCCGCACCCCCTCCGCGGGCGCGCGCCCGAGCATCACGGCCCGAAGCCCGAGGGCCCGCGCGGCATCCGGCTCGCCGCCTTCACCGCCCGCACAGCGCTGCGACTCGCGCTCCGGCGCGACTCGGAACTGCGCCCCGAGCCGCCCGAGCTCGAGTACGCGAAGCGCGACGCGTTCTGGTGGGTGATCCCCCGGCACCGCAGCGTGCTGATCGAGTCGGCCGAGGGCGACGGGCGCTTCTGGTTCCGCCACGACCGGGCCAAGTACCGCCGGCTGTGGCGCGAGAGCGCACTGCTCACGCGCCGCATCCGCCGCGACTGGGACGCGCTCGCCGAGGCGTATCGGGCCGCCCTGCCGGCGCTCACCTCACCGGAGGAGTGGGCGAAGACGTTCGCCGGCCGCGACTGAGCCGCGCCCGGCCGGGCTCAGATCAGCGCCGCATCCGCCCGGTACATGAACTTCGCGAGCAGTGTCCGGTCGACCTTCAGGCTCGACAGGAACGCGCGCTTCCCGTTCTTCACCGCACCCTTGTAGACCCCCGCCTCGTACATCCACGAGACGGCCTTGTAGGTGAGGCTGCCGCCGGCCGTCACGTCGGTGTAGGGCGACGGCGAGAGCGGCGCGTACGTGTCATCGTGCCCCGTGAGCACGAAGAGCGCCCGCGCGAGCTCGGCGCGCGTCACGGGCGCCTGCGCCTTGAACGAGCGTTTGCCGCCCTTCTGCGAGCCGACGAAGAGCCCCTGCTCGTAGGCGAAGGCGATCTGCTTGTACGCGGGGTGCGAGGTCTTCACATCGGCGTACGGCGAGGTCGCGGGCGCCACGAAGCCGGCACGGGCAGCGGACGCGTTCCAGAGGATCCGCGCGAGGTACTCGTGATCCACGATCGCCTTCGGGCTGAACGCGCGGCTCGGCACGATCCCCTCCGACTTCATGAACGCGATCTCCGTGTAGGCGCTGTGCCCGAAGAGCACGTCGGTGTAGGCCGAGGGCTCCACCGTCACGCTGGGCGACACCGAGCCCTTGCCGGTGACGTAGCCCGTGGCGGAGGGCTTCACCAGCACCTTGAGCGCTGCGCCCGCGTCGGCGGCGGTGGTCTTGTAGCTCGACTTCGTCGCGCCCCGAATAGCCTTCCCGTTGCGGTACCACTGGAACGACTGCCTGACCTTGCTCGGCATGGCGCCGTAGGTGGTCGCCCAGTCACCGCTGCCCTTGGCCTTCAAGGTCTTGCCCGCGACCGGGGCGCCGGAGACCGCGATAGCGATGCTCTTCACCCCCGGCTTGAAGCCCAGGTACTCCACGCGCACGCGTGCCTGGGACGCCGTGCTCGAGATCACCGTCACCCGCGCGGACGCCTTGTGGGGCGCGAGCGTCGCGCCCGGCTGGAGACCGTGCATCTGGCCGGTGTAGAGATCCGCCGGGAAGTGTTCGTCGCCGTCGGTCACCGTGCCCCGGGCCATGAGCACCGTGCTGCGAATGTAGCGGGCCTTGTGCCACTTGCCGCGCGAGTACTGCTTGGCGGTCGGGTAGCTCTTGAGTACGCGCACGCCGGTGTTGAGCAGGCCGCGCCCCGCGAACACGAGGCCCGAGAATGGATCATCCGGCTTCGGCCCCACGTACGTGTCCTGCCCAAGGCCGTTGCGGTACTCGACGTAGAGCGTGCCGCTCGCGCCGCCCTTGATCTTGAGCCCGCGCATGCCGGAGTTCTTCGCGGCCGGCAGGATCGTGAACTCCTGCACCGCGCCGCCCTTGGAGGTGACGGTGCGCAGGCTGCTCGCGGTGAGCACGCCGAGCGCGTCCTTCTGCGAGATGTTCACCGCGGGCGGTGCCTTGTACGCCGCGCCCATCACGCTCCAGGCGTCGGCGTATTCGACGTCCGTGCACGGGCTCACCGGCTGCAGCGTCTGCTCGCCGCCGCCGCGCTTCCATCGCACGCCCGTGTCGATCTTGCCGGTGGGCGCCTTCACGTTGCCGCAGACGCGCGACTGCGAGTGCCCGAGCCCCAGGTTGTGGCCGATCTCATGCGCGGCGATCGACCAGGCCACGTCGTTGCCCCAGGACAGGTCGATCCAGGTCAGGCCCCCCATGTGCATCGAGGAGCCCACGGTGCCGAGCCCGGCCGCCCCGCAGTCCCAGTACGGGTTCGAGAACACGATGAGGTGCCGGCCGTTCTTCTGGAAGAACTTCGCGGTCTTGCCCAGCTTCTTCGCCGCGAGTGCCCAGAGCACGTTGACCTCGCACTCGTACCCCCACGCCGAGATGGATTTCACGGCTTTGATCTTGATGCCCTTGATGTACCCGCCGCTCTGGTGCTTCCAGTAGGCGCTCGTGCGCTGCACGATCTTCTTCACTCGGTTCGTGGTGGTTTCGTAGTCCTTGACGAACACCACGTAGGCGCTGTGCCACTGCGCCTTGAGCTTCTTCTTGGCCTTCGCCGCGGCGAGCTGCCCCGAGAGCACGACCGGGGCGTTTGCGGCGCCCGCCGCGGCGACGGCGCCGGCGACCGGCAGCGCGCCCTCGGCGTCGATCCGCCGCTGCACGGCCTGCTGCACGTCGGGCGCGAGCCGCAGTTCACCGGCGAACTCCTGGCCGCTCATGATCTCGTCGACGTCGATGCCCGAGGTGTCGACCGGCAGCATCTCGTCGCCGTCGGTCGCGAGCCAGAGGCCGCCGGCAAAGACGCCGCTCGCGGGGTCGGTGCCCGCGGGGTCGGTGCTCACTGCGTCGGTGCCCGGTGCCGCCTGCGACTCCGCGCCCGATTCGGCCGCCGGATCAGCGGCAGGATCGGTGCCCGGCACCGCATCCGGCTCCGCGTCGCCCACCATCTCCTCGGTCTCGTAGTGCACCACCACCATGGTGCCGCGCACGG
>JAGQTL010000128.1 GCA_020439035.1 Leucobacter sp.
CGGGTCCACGGTTCGAGCCCGTGAGGGCGCACGGAACAAGCTTCACCGAGTGCGGTGAAGCTTTTTTCGTCTCCGGATCCCGCGTGTCCGGATCCGCAGAGCCCGAACAGGAGCCCGACATGCCCGAGCAGCCGACCGCCTCCCCCGATCTCGTCTTCGCGCGCCAGCTCGCCGACCTCGCGGAGAGCATCGCGCTCCCCCGCTTCCGCTCGGCAGACCTGCGGATCGACACGAAGCCCGATCGCACGCACGTGACCGACGCCGACCTCGCGGTCGAGCATGCGCTGCGCGAACGCATCGCGTCCGAGCGCCCGAGCGACGGCTTCTTCGGCGAGGAGTCGGGCACCCGCGAAGCCGCGGCGAGCGACGGCCCGGTGCGCCGCTGGATCCTCGATCCGATCGACGGCACCGCGAACTTCCTGCGCGGGGTGTCGAACTGGGCGACGCTGATCGCCTTGGAGGTCGACGGCACCGTGACGACGGGAGTCGTCAGCATGCCGGCCCTCGGCGCACGGTGGTTCGCGGAGCTCGGCGGTGGCGCCTGGCGCGAGGACCGCGGCGCGGCGCCGGTGCGCATCCGCGTGAGCGGTGTGCGCGAGCTCGCCGACGCGTCGCTCAGCTTTCAGAGCATCGGCCAGTGGCGCACGGCGGAGCGCACGGATGCGCTGCTCGCGCTCTCCTCGCGGGTGTGGCGGGATCGGGCCTACGGCGACTCGTGGTCGTACATGCTGCTCGCCGAGGGGCTGCTCGATATCGTCGCGGAGTTCGATGTGAAGGCCTACGACCTCGCCGCCCACGTGCCGATCGTGCGCGAAGCCGGCGGGCGCTTCACCGATGTCGACGGGAACGAGACCGCGTGGAGCGGCAGCGCGCTCGCCACGAACGGCCTCCTGCACGCGGCGACGATCGCGGCCATCGCGGAAGCCTGACTCGGCCGCGCGCACCGCAGGCGGCACGCGCGGCCGCCGCTCAGGACTCGGTTTGCCGGAGCCGCGCGGGGTCGACCCGCTCGAAGATCTTTCCGAGCACCTCGCCGGCAGTCCGCACCTCGTCCGGCGAGAGGCCGTCGAAGACGATCCTGCGCACCTCATCGACGTGCGCGGGTGCATGCTGCTCGAGATGCGCCGCGCCCTTCGCGGTGAGCACCGCGTTCGTGGCGCGCCCGTCCTCGAGGCACGCCTCCCGGCGCACCCAGCCCTGGGATTCCAGACGTTTGACCACGTGCGAGAGTCGCGACAGCGACGAGTTCGACCAGAACGCGAGATCGCTCATCAGCCGCGCGTGCCCGTCAGCCTCGCTGAGCATCGCCAGCACGTGGTATTCGAAGAGGCTGAGCCCCGCGTCGCGCTTCAGCTGAACTTCCAGTGCGCCGGGCAGCAGCGTCGTGAGGCCGACGAGTCGCAGCCACAGCCGGCGCTCGTCGGCATCGAGCCAGCGCGGTTCGTCGTCCATCGCCGATTCGGGCGAAACCGCCTCGTCCAGGAACGCGCTCACGATGACCTCCGCAGATTTACTTAATATTTCAAGTATATCTGCGAATCCTTCGTTCCTCCACCTCAGTGATCGGGCAGCAGCATGATCTCGACATTCGGCAGGCCGGCGCCTCCGGTTTCGTAATGATAGGTCGCCTCGTAGCCCGCTCCCGTCACCTCGGCCACCCACTCGCCGTTGCCGACGTCGGTCACCCCCGCCGGCGACGCGAGCCCCGAGGCGACCATCTCATCGATCAGACCCATCGCCTGATCATTGTCGACACCCTCGACCAGCACCGAAACGCCGGCCCCGATCGGCAGCACGAGGGTCACCTCGCCGAACGGTACGAGGTATTCGCTCGGCCAGCCGTCGGGCAGCGGCTCGCCGGTGAGCGCCGTCGGGGCGTCGCCACCGGCGGAGTCGGAAGCCTCCGCCTCGTCGCCCTCGCCCACGGGCGCCTCGTCGGATCCGCCCTGGGTGTTCTCCGCCCCGGCCGAAGCCCCGGAATCCGAGGCCGGAGCCGAGTCCGATGCGCCGGTGCCGCACCCGCTGACGCCGAGCCCGACGCACAGTGCCGCGATGGTCAGCGCCAGGAATCGCCCGCCCGCATGCATTCTCCCCATAGCTCCTCCTGACCGATGTCCGACGGGGTGAACATCCAGCATGCGGGTACCCGGGCCGGGGCCGCTATAGGGGATCGCGCGTATTCCCTCCGGATCACTCCGCGCGGAAAACCTCTTCCCCTTCGACCCAGGTCGAAACCGCGCGCGCCTCGAACAGTCGCTCGCGAGGGATCGCGAAGGGGTTCGGCTCGATGACGACGAGGTTCGCGAGATACCCTTCGCGCACGGAACCGGTGTCGTGGTCGCGGTGGTTCACGTAGGCGCTGCCCGACGTGTACGCGGCGAGCGCGGTCTCGAGGTCGAGCCGCTGATGCGCACCGCCGAGCGGCGGGGCATCGTAATCGGGGGTGGTCCGGTTGACCGCGACGGCGATCGCCGCGAGCGGATCGGCGGACGAGACCGGCCAGTCGCTGCCGGCAGCGAGCCGCGCGCCTCGCTCCTTCAGCTCTCCGAACGGGTACTGCCTCGCCTCCGCGCCCTCCTGCAGGAACGGCAGCGTGAGCGAATCGAGCTGTTCCTCGTGCGCGGCCCACAGCGCCTGGATGTTCGCGACGGCATCGACTTCGGCGAACCGCGACGTATCGGCCTCCGAGACCACCTGCAGATGCGCGAGGTGATGCCGATTGTCGCTCGGGCCGTTAGCCGCGCGCGCCGCTCCCACGGCGTCGAGCGCATCGCGCACGGCGCGATCCCCGAGCGCGTGGAAGTGGACCTGCATGCCCGCGGCATCGAGTTGCACGACCGCCTCGCGCATGAGCTCGGGGTCGACGAACGAGATGCCGTGATTGTGCGTGTCGTGCCCGTGCGCATCCCGGTAGGGCTCGAGCATGGCGGCGGTGTAGTTCTCCGCCACGCCGTCGACCATGATTTTCACGGTGCCGAGGCCGAAGCGATCCGCGCTCCCGGTCGCGATCCGCTCGTCGCGGGCGGCGAGCATGCCCGCGACCTGCTCGAGTCCCGCGCCCCGCGACCACCACTGCGCCCCGACCACGTGCACCTTCAGCGTGCCCTTGTCGACCGCGCGCAGGTAGGCGGGCAGCGCGCCGGTGACCGGGCCCTCATCGCCGATCAGCGCATCCTGCCAACCGGTGATGCCGAGCCCGAGCAGGGCCTCCTGCGCGCGGAGCAGGCCCCGGTAGGCGAGTTCGGGCGTGATCCCGGGCTTCACGTGCGAGAAGAGTTCGGCGGCCCCCTCGTGGAAGGTACCGGCCGGGGTGCCGTCGGCCTCGCGTTCGATGCGACCGTCGGCCGGGTCGGCCGTGCCGGCGTCGATGCCGGCGAGGCGAATGGCGGCCGTGTTGGCCCACGCGCCGTGATGGTCCCGGTTCATGAGGAACACGGGCCGGTCGGGCACGACCGCGTCGATCAGCTGCCGGGTCGGCGTGCCTCCCGGGTAGTGCTCCATCGACCAGCCGCCGCCGAGGATCCATGCCTCATCCGGATTGGCCTCGGCATACGCGGCGATGGTCGCAACGGCCTCCTCGGCGCTCTCCGACTCGGTGAGGTTGCACTGCAGCAACTCGACGCCTCCGCCGACCGCGTGCACGTGCGCGTCCTGGAAGCCCGGCGAGAGTAGCGCCCCGGCCAGGTCGACGCGGCGCGTCTGCGGCCCCGCGAGATCATGGGCCTCGGCCTCGGGAACGACCGCGGTGATGCGGCCATCGCTCACAGCGACCGCCATGCCGTCGAGTGGCTGCCCGCTCCCCGTGAACACCGCTCCCCCGCTGAACAGCACGTCGACAGCCATCTCGTCTCCTCACTCCGTCATGATCCGCATTTCGGCCAGCGTATCGGAGGCACGACGCCGCGCGCACGGCCGTGACCGCGTAGGCTGGGGGATCATGACCTCACGCGATCCCGCCGCGGTCGGCGCCGCCGTCGCCGGTGCGGCCGCCCTCGATGCCGCCCTCGTGATCGTCTTCGCGATGCTGGGCCGCGGATCCCATGCCGAGCAGCTCTCGCTCGCCGGTATCTGGCAGACCGCCTGGCCGTTCCTCGCGGGCCTCGCGATCGCCTGGATCGCTGCGCGCGCGTGGCGAAGCCCGGGAGCCGTGCTGCGCTTCGGCGTGCCGCTCTGGGTCGGCACGGTCGCCATCGGCATGGTGCTGCGCGTCCTGTTCACGTCGGGCGGCGCGGCGCTCCCGTTCGTCCTCGTGGCGACGCTCGTGCTCGGGCTGCTGCTCGTCGGCTGGCGCGTGCTCCGGGCGCTGATCGTCCGAGCACGCGCGAAGCCGCAGCACTGAGCCGCGCGCGCCCGGCGGGTGGCTCGGGCGCTACCAGCGGGGCTTGCGGGTGCCGCCGTTGCCCGCGCCGCCCCGATCATCGCGGGAGTTTCCGCGGCGATCGTCCCGGTAGCCTCCGGAGCGGCCCTCGTTCCGACCGCCCTGGTACCCGCCGCGATCGTTCCGGTCGTACCCTCGGTCGTTCCGGTCGTACCGCCCATCGCGAGAACCGCCGCGATCCTGGCGGTATCCGCCGCGATCGCCGTTCCGACCCCCGC
>JAGQTL010000129.1 GCA_020439035.1 Leucobacter sp.
AGATGATGCGGTCCTCGAACAGCTTCGCGTACGGGTCCTGACGCTTGAAGCCGTAGGCGGTGCGCTCCTCGAAGGACGGCAGGATGTAGCGCGCGCCCGGGCTCTCGGCCACGCGGCCCAGCATCTCGGGGCCGCCGGCACTGCGGAACGTGGGGGTCTCCATCGGTTCTTCCGTCCTTACTTGCTGTCGTTCGTGCCGCCGCCGCCGGCGACGTCGAGGGCGGACTCGCGGATGTGGTCGACGAAGCCGTACTCCAGCGCCTCCTCGGCGCTGAACCAGCGGTCGCGGTCGCCGTCGGCGTTGATCTGCTCGACCGTCTTGCCGGTCTGCGCCGCGGTGATCTCGGCGAGACGGTTCTTCATCGACACGATCAGCTGCGCCTGGGTCTGGATGTCGCTCGAGGTGCCGCCGAAGCCGCCGTGCGGCTGGTGCAGCAGCACGCGCGCGTTCGGCGTGATGTAGCGCTTGCCCTTGGTGCCGGCGGTCAGCAGGAACTGCCCCATCGACGCTGCCATGCCGATGCCGACCGTCACGATGTCGTTCGGCACGAAGCTCATCGTGTCGTAGATCGCCATGCCGGCCGTGATCGAGCCGCCGGGCGAGTTGATGTAGAGGTAGATGTCTGCCTCGGGATCCTCGGCGGCGAGCAGCAGGATCTTTGCGCAGATCTCGTTGGCGTTATCGTCGCGCACCTCGCTGCCGAGCCAGATGATCCGATCCTTCAGCAGGCGCTCGAACACGCTGTTCGGCGGCGTCTGTTCTGCCATTGCGGCACTCCTTTGCTCGGGTTCTGCTACGAGGGTATCGAGTCGCGCGGCGCGCCGCGGCGCTGTTCGCCGAAAGCGTGCACCGGCCGGCGAACGAAGGATCCCCCGGCACTCGTACCGGGGGATCCTTCATGAAGCGCTGTGCTTCTCAGTCCTGCGACTCGGCGGCCTTCTTCTTCGCCGCGCGCGTCGCAGCGGCCTTCTTGGCGGCAGCAGAGCGGGCCGCCTTCTTGGCCTCGTCGTCGTCCGCTGTCGTCTTGCCCTCCGCCTTCTTGGCCGGAGCCTTCTTGCTCTCCGCCTTCTTGGCCGGGGCCTTCTTCGGCGCCGATGCCTCGGCGGCCTCGACCGACTCCGCCTCCTCGACGATGTCCTCGGCCTCGTTGAGCACCTCGGCGACCTCTTCGTCATCGACCGCCGTGAACTCGCTGAGGTCGACCGCCTTGCCCGTCGCGTCGACCACCTTCGCCTTCGAGAGCGCGACCGCCAGCGCCTTGTTGCGCGTCACCTCGGCGATGATCATGCCCATCTGGTTGCCCTGGCTGATCGCCTGCAGGAACTGCGTGGGCTCCATGCCGTACTGCTGCGCGCTCTGGAAGATGTACTGCTGCAGCTCGTTCTGCGTCGGCGAGATGCTCTCGGCCTCGACGATGGCGTCGAGCAGCAGTTGCAGCGCGAGCTGCTTCTCGGTGGCCTCGCGGACCTCGGCGCGATGCTCGTCGTCCTCGAGGCGGCCCTCGCCCTCGAGGTGGCGGTGCACCTCCTCCTCGACGAGCGCCTCGGAGATCGGGATCTCGGCCTTCTCGATCAGCGCGTCGATGAAGAGGTCGCGCGCCTGGCGCCCCTGCGCGAAGACCGCCGCCTTGGCGGCTTGCTCGGCGAGGCTGTCGCGCAGCTCGGCGATGGTGTCGAACTCGCTGGCGAGCTGGGCGAAGTCGTCGTCGGCGGCCGCGAGCTCGCGCTCCTTCACCGCGGTGATGGTGACCGACACCTCCGCGTCCTGGCCTTCGTACTCGCCCCCGAGCAGCTGTGAGCGGAACGTGGTGGATTCGCCCGCGGTCAGCGTCTCGACCGCCTCGTCGAGGCCCTCGAGCATGTTGCCCGAGCCGACCTCGTACGAGACGCCGCTCGCCTGGTCCACCTCGTTGCCGTCGATGCTGGCCGTGAGGTCGAGTTCGACGAAGTCGCCGGACTTCGCCGCGCGCTCGACGGTGACGAGGGTGCCGAAGCGCTCGCGCAGCTTCGTCAGCTCGTCCTCGACCGCGGTCTCGCCGACCTCGGCCTCATCGACCGTGACCTTGAGGCCGTCGTACTTCGGCAGCGCGAACTCCGGCTTCGCCTCGACCTCGAAGACGAGCACGAGCTCGCTCGCCTCGTCCTTCACGTCGAGCCACTGCTCGATGTCGGCGGAGGGGCGGCCCATCGGCACCGTATCGGTTTCGATGAGCGCCGCCTGGAAGAACTCGTCGAGCGACTCGTTCACCGCCTGCTCGACCACGGCCTGGCGGCCGAGGCGCTGATCGATGATCGGCGCCGGTACGTGCCCCTTGCGGAAGCCGGGAATCGTGACCTGCTGCGAGATGGTCTTGTAGGCCTGCGCGAGGTGCGGCTCGAGGTCGCTCATCGTGAGCGCGACGGAGAGCTTGACGCGCGTCTCGTTCAGCTTTTCGGCGGTGATCTTGGGCAAGGTGGGCCTCTCAGTCTTCGGGATACGTTCTGCTTGGGTCTGCGGGTGCGTTCCGGGCCGCGCGGTTCGATCCGCGCTTCCACGTCGGGGCGACAGGATTCGAACCTGCGACCTCCCGCTCCCAAAGCGGGCGCTCTAGCCAAGCTGAGCTACGCCCCGCAAGCAGACAACCCCGCAAGTCTAGCGGAAACCCGCGCAGAGCGTGGGCGGGGTGAACAGACGGAACCGTTGCAATGGCTCCACAATGGGGGTGTACATGGTTGTCCTCTCGTGTGTTTACGCGGTGGTCGTTCCACGTAGTTCCACGGAAAGGTCTAAACTCGTTCCCGATCTGACTATTCACTTGTGCAATATTTGCCCACTGATCAGGGGTTTTTACTGCGAGGGGATGACGGGAATCGAACCCGCGTAATCAGTTTGGAAGACTGAGGCTCTACCATTGAGCTACATCCCCGAACGCCGGGAAACTCCCGATCATTCACGAAAACCCTCATCTTGCGACGAGGGTTCCGCTCCCCCGGCTGGGCTCGAACCAGCGACATCCTGATTAACAGTCAAGCGCTCTGCCAACTGAGCTACAGGGGATCATTGCGCGAAGCAACGGCGACCAGCTTACCAAGGCCGGGAGCGCCCCGGCAAATCGCACGATCGGCGCGCCGCGATCCGCGATCCGCGCACCCTCGCCTACGCCTCGGCCACCTCGTCGTAGGCGTTCGCGCGCAGCGCCTGCGCGAGCTGCTGCACATAGCCGTGGTCCGCGCGCCGGAAGATCTCGTTGATGTCGCCCTCGCCCACGGCCTGGCCGGCTTGCAGCACGAGCACGCGCTGGCCGAGCCGCTCGAGCAGGCCGATGTCGTGGCTGACCAGCACCAGCGTGGCCCCGGTGCGATTCCGATACCACTCGAGCAGATCGACGATGCGAGGGCGGCTGTTGGCGTCGACGCCGAGGGTCGGCTCGTCGCCGATGTAGAGGCTCGGCGCGAGCATGAGCGAGCGCATCACGGCGACGCGCTGCCGCTGGCCTTTCGAGAGCTCGTAGGGGTACTCCTGCAGCTTGGTGAGGGGAAGTCCCACGATCTCCATCATCTCGACGATCTGCTGGCTCAGCTGCGCCCGGTCGAAGTGGCGCGTCCGTTCCGCGATGGGCGAGAACAGGATGTCGCCGACGTTCAGTTCCGCGGGCAGCGTTGATCCCGCGTCCTGCGCCAGGTACCCCACGTGCGCGGTCAGCTGCTGCAGCCCGCGCCGCTTGAGGCGCCGGAGCGAGAGGCCGAGCACGGTCGCGTCGCCGCCGGTGATCCGGATCCGTGCGTGCGCGTCGGCCGCCTCCGAACCGCGGCCCGCGATGAAGCGGGTGAGGGTCGACTTGCCGGATCCGCTCTCGCCGAGCAGCGCGAGCGTCTTGCCGCGGCCGAGGGTGAAGCCGAGACCTTCGACCGCGTTGTAGGCTCGACGCCCGCCTCCGGCCGGGTAGCCGAGCGAGACGTCCGAGACGAGCACCGCGGGATCGGCGTCGGGCACGGGGTCGGCCATGGGGCGCTCCTCACTCGATCTTCATCTGTCGAACCCAGCTTACGCCCGGGCGATCAGCCGATCCGAAGGCTGCGCCGTGCGGCCTCCAGCTGGCTGAGCTGCTGCTGGATGCGGCGCGACTCCGGCGATTGGGCGTCGCCGACCCGCTGCATGCGGGCGACGAGCTGGCCCTTGAGCGCGAGCAGATCACGATCGAGTAGCGACACGACGATGCTTCGCGCGTACCCGGCGACGAGATCGGGTTGCCCGGTCGGCACCGGCAGCGGCGCAAGCGCCAGCTCGCGGATCAACGGCCGCAACTGCTCGGGAGCTTCCGCCTGGACCCGCTCGAACCAGTCCGCGCCACCGAGCGCGGGCAGCGCCGCCGCAATGGCGTCGCGCACGACGCGCAGCGAGGCATCACCGACCTCGGCGGTCGCCGCCTGGGTCATCAGCTCGGATCCGATCGCCTCGGCCTGCTGGAGCATGGCCATCAGCGCGTCGCGTTCGAGCCGCACCGTCGGCGTGGCGGGAAGGGAGGCGAGCCCGAGGTGCGCCGATTCGGCCGACTGCAGGGCCAGCTCCGCATCGGGATCTCCGAAGGCCGGTGCGGGTGGCGCCCCGGGGTCGCGGCGCTGACCGGCCGGTGCGCCGCTCGCCCGAACCGCGCGCTGCACTTCGGCGAGGTCGGTGCCCAGCATGCGGGCGAGCTCCCGGGCGTATCCGGGCCGGAGGGCCGGATCCTTGATCTCGGCGATGATGGGCGCGGCTGCACGGAGCGCGGAGACGCGCCCCTCGACGCTGTTCAGATCGAACCGGCCGATGGCCTGCCGGAGCGCGAACTCGAAGAGCGGCACCTTCCGGGTGAAGAGCTCGCGCACGGCTTCGTCGCCGCGATGCAGGCGGAGGTCGGCGGGATCGAGGCCGTCGGGCGCGACCGCGACGTAGGTCTGCGCGCTGAAGCGCTTCTCCTCGCTGAAGGCGCGCAGTGCCGCCTTCTGCCCCGCCTCGTCGGGATCGAAGGTGAAGATCACCTCCGCCGCCGCGTCGTCTCCCATGATCCGGCGTAGCACGGCGATGTGGTCCTTGCCGAATGCGGTGCCGCAGGTCGCGACCGCAGCCGTCTCCCCCGCCAAATGGCAGGCCATCACATCGGTGTACCCTTCGACGACGACGGCGCGGTGACCGCGGGAGACGGCCTTCTTCGCGAGGTCGAGCCCGTAGAGCACCTGGGACTTGTGGTAGACCGGCGTCTCCGGCGTGTTGAGGTATTTGGGGCCGTTGTCATCCTCGTAGAGCTTGCGGGCGCCGAAGCCGATGGTCTGGCCGCTCGTATCGCGGATCGGCCAGATCACCCGACCCCGGAAGCGATCGTAGACGCCGCGCTGCCCCTCGGACACGAGCCCGGCAACGGTGATCTCCGGCCGCGTGAAGCCCTGCGCGGTGAGGTGCTTGCTCAGTCCGTCCCAACCGCGTGGAGCGTAGCCGACGCCGAAGGCCTCGCACGCGGCGCGGTCGAAACCGCGCTGCTCGAGGAAGGTGCGTGCCGCAGCGCCCTCTTCGCCCGCGAGCTGCTGCACGAAATACGCCGCGGAGGCCTGGTTCGCCGCGAGCAGGCGCACCCGGTTCGGGCCGTCTTGCCGGCGGCGATCGCCGCCGCCCTCTTCGTAGGTGAGGACGTAGTTGATGCGTGCGGCCAGCCGTTCGACCGCCTCGCTGAAGGTGAGGTGGTCCATCCGCTGCACGAAGCTGATCGCGTCGCCCGACTCGCCGCAGCCGAAGCAGTGGTAGTAGCCGAGTGCGGGGCGCACGTGGAAGCTCGGGCTGCGCTCGTCGTGGAACGGACAGAGCCCCTTCATCGAGTCGACGCCGGCCGACTTCAGGCTGACGTAGTCGCCCACGAGGTCGGCGATGTTGGTGCGCTGCTTGACCTCTTCGATGTCAGTAGCTTTGATGCGGCCGGCCATACTGACTGAGTCTATTCACCTCAGACGAGCGGCGCCGTGCAGAGGCGCTCGTACCAGGCGATCGCGCTCTGGTCCGTGAGCGAAGCGACCTGGTCCACGACAGCACGCCGGGCTGCGCCCTCCGTCTGCGCCGCCCGGAAATCCGCAGCGTAGGCGGGTTCGAGCTCTCGGCCGCCGAGCTCCCAGAGCGTGTGCAGCAGTTCGGCGAGGAGCGTGCGCTGGCGCCGGTAGATGGGTTGGCGTCGCCCGCTCTGCATCACGAACGCGGCGACGATCCCTTTCAACACGGCGATCTCGGCCTGGATCTCTCTCGGCACCATCACGTCGGCGCCGTAGCGCGCGAGGGGCTTCCCGTCTGCGGCTGCGAGCGTCTCCCGGATGGCCGCTCGGGCGAAGCGGCCGATCATGTCGCTCGTGAAGTTCTTGAGCCTGGCCTGGTCGCCCCGGGATCCGTCCCAGCTGCGCAGCCAGTTGCCGCCCTCGGCCATCCGGTCGTACGCGGCCCCGAGTTCATCAGTGCTGAAGCTCCCCGCCGCCCAGGCGGCGACCGTGCGGATCAGCGCCGCGTGCCCTTCGCGCGCGGTGAGAAACGCGGGATCGATGTGCTCCGCGACGATCGCGTCCTCGAAATCGTGCACGGAATAGGCGATGTCATCGCTCAGATCCATGACCTGAGCCTCAACGCACTTCCTCCGCGCGGGGGCGCGCTCGCGCAACCAGATGAATACCGGCGCATCGTCGGAGAAGTACCCGAACTTCGCGCTCCCCGGCTCCGCCTCGTCGAGCGACCACGGGTATTTGCAGCTCGCGTCGAGCGTGGCGCGGGTCAGATTGAGGCCTACGCTCTCGCCGGCCGCATCGAACCGCTTGGGCTCGAGCCGCGCGAGAATGCGCAGCGTCTGGGCGTTCCCCTCGAAACCGCCGAACCCCGCCATCCAATTGTTCAGCTCCGTCTCGCCATTGTGGCCGAACGGCGGATGGCCGAGATCGTGCGCGAGACAGGCCGTGTCGACCACGTCTTGCGCGAGACCGAGGGAGACCGCCAGCTCGCGACCGATCTGCGCGACCTCGAGCGAGTGCGTCAGCCGATTGCGGGCGAAGTCGACACCGGACGTGGGGCTGAGCACCTGGGTCTTCGCGGCGAGCCGCCGCCAGCCGCTCGAGTGCAGCACGCGGGCACGGTCGCGCGCGAAGTCGCTGCGGTGGCCGGAGTGGTGCTCGGGCACGAGGCGCTCGATATCGTGCGCCGTATAGCCGGGCGGGAGTGACATCGCGTCACCCGGCAACGCGGCATCACCCACCGTCGACCCCGGCGCCCGTGCGTTCGGCCTCGGCCATCTCCGCGAAGTCGATGCCGTCGCTCGCTCGGCTCTGCAGCCAACCGTCGGGCAGCGCCACTCGCTTCGGGCTGCCCGCCCGGCCGCGCTGCCCCTCGGCGCCCTCGCCCGGGTACGGCATCGACGCGTCCAGGGTGGCGAAGATCTCGTCCATCTGCGCGAGCGATTCGACGGCAGCCAGCGCGCGGCGCGTGTCTCCGCCCACGCCGTAGCCCTTGAAGTACCAGGCGACGTGCTTGCGAATGTCGCGGCACGCGCGATCCTCGTCATCGTCGAAGAACTCCACCAGCAGTTCCGTGTGCCGTCGCATGGCGTCCATCACGAAGCCGAGCGGGGGCCTGGCAACCGCGGCTTCAGCCTCTTCCAGGCCGATCTCGCCGGCCTCCGCGCGGAACGCCGCTGCCAGATCGCCGAAGAGCCAGGGCCTGCCGAGGCAGCCGCGACCGACCACGACGCCGTCGCAGTCCGTTTCCTGGACCATCCGGATGGCGTCCTCCGCCGACCAGATATCGCCGTTGCCGAGCACCGGCACGCTCGTCACGGCCTCCTTCAGCGCGGCAATCGCCGACCAGTCGGCCTGCCCGCTGTAGAACTCGCTCGCGGTGCGGCCGTGCAGCGCGATGGCGGCCACGCCAGCCTGTTCGGCGGCCTTCGCCGCGTCGAGATACGTGAGGTGGTCCGCATCGATGCCCTTGCGCATCTTCACCGTCAGCGGAATATCCCCGGCGGCCCGGACCGCGCCCTTGACGATCGCGCGGAAGAGGTCGCTCTTCCACGGCAGCGCCGATCCGCCGCCTTTTCGCGTGACCTTGGGTACGGGGCAGCCGAAGTTCAAGTCGATGTGGTCGGCAAGGTTCTCGTCCACGAGAAACCGCACGGCCTCGGAGACGGTCTTCGGGTCGACGCCGTAGAGCTGGATGCTGCGCGGGGTTTCGCTCTCATGGTGCTTGATCAGTCGCAGCGAGGCCGGCGTGCGCTCGACCAGAGCCCGGCTCGTGATCATCTCGCTCACGTAGAGGCCGGCGCCGTACTCGCGGCACAGCCGGCGGAACGCGGTGTTCGTGATCCCCGCCATCGGCGCGAGGATGACGGGCACCTCGAGCTCGAGCGGGCCGATGCGCAGGCGGTGCGCGGCGAGTGTCGTAGACATAACTGATCCATTCTCTCAGACACAATGGAGAGGTGCCCCTCTACCGCGAGCAAGGCGTCGTGCTGCGCACCCAGAAGCTGGGTGAGGCCGACCGCATCGTGACCCTGCTGACGCAGGGCCGCGGACTGCTGCGCGCGGCCGCCAAAGGCGTGCGCCGCACCTCGTCGAAGTTCGGCGCGCGGCTCGAGCCGTTCATGGTGGCCGACCTGCAGCTTTACGAGGGCCGGACACTCGACACGATCACGCAGGCGTCTACGCTCGGCACGTACGGACCGCATATCAGCGGGGACTACGAGCGATACCGTGCCGGCAGCGTCATGGTCGAGACGGCCGAGCAGCTCAGCGAGGGTGGCCCCGCGCCCGAACAGTACCGGCTGCTGATCGGCGCGCTGCGGACCCTCGCGCAGGGCAGGATCGCGCCCGAGCTCGTGCGTGACGGCTACCTCCTGCGCGCGATGGCGGCCGCGGGCTGGGCGCCCGGCTTCGACCAGTGCGTCCGCTGCGGCGAGCCGGGGCCGCACAGCCTCGTCGTCGTGCAACTCGGCGGTGTCGTGTGCGAGGCGTGCAAGGTGCCCGGAACGCCCCGCCTCGATCCCGGGAGCATCCGGCTGCTCGCGGCGCTCCAAGCCGGTGACTGGGATGCGGCGGTCGACTCCTCGGATCGGCAGCGCGGTGAAGCCGCCGGCATCGTGGCCGCCTACACGCAGTGGCACCTCGAGCGCGGGCTGCGGAGCCTGAGCACGCGGTAATCCCGCATCCGCGCCAAGCCCCGCCTCGGCGCCCAGCCCCGCATCCGCGCGCAGCCCCGCATCCGCGCGCAGCCCCGCATCCGCTAAAAACCCCCGACATCCGACTGCGAAACCCAAGCGATCTGCAATATCCAAGCCCAGAGCGCGGGAAACGGCTTGGATACCGCAGAAAGCTTGCGCGGTGCAGGTCGGCCATCCCGCACACCGGTACAGTATTCGCGTGAGCACCCGCCGAGCCCCAGCAGGTCTGGTGCCGGTCGACTGGACCGGCGAGTATCCTCCCGCGTTCGACGGGGAGGTGCCGAAGCATATCGCCATCGTCATGGACGGAAACGGCCGGTGGGCGAACCGTCGCGGGCTCCCACGGGTCGAAGGCCATCGTGCGGGCGAGCAGGCGCTGCTCGACGTGGTCGCCGGGGCGATTCAGGCGGGCGTGACGCACCTGAGCGTCTACGCGTTCAGCACGGAGAACTGGCGCCGCTCCCCCGACGAAGTGCGCTTTCTCATGGGCTTCAATCGCGACGTGCTTCGCCGCAGGCGTTCGCAACTCGACCACTGGAACGTACGCATGCGGTGGGCCGGGCGGCGCCCCCGGCTCTGGAGCTCGGTCGTGGGCGAGCTCAAGGCCAGCGAGCGCGCGACGCAGCGCAATACCGGCCTCACCCTCACGATGTGCGTCAACTACGGCGGCCGCAACGAACTGACCGATGCCGTCCGCGGGATCGCCGAGGAGGTCGCGGCCGGGCGGCTCTCGCCCCAGGGGATCACGGAACGCACCATCGCCCGGCACCTCTATGTGCCCGAGCTCCCCGAGGTCGATCTCTTCCTCCGTTCGAGCGGCGAGCAGCGCACGAGCAATTTCATGCTGTGGCAGAGCGCC
>JAGQTL010000130.1 GCA_020439035.1 Leucobacter sp.
CTCGACAACTACGCGTTCGTGCGCACGAGCGGCTACCTGCCCGGCACGAACGACGTCTACGTCTCGCTCGGCCAGGTCAAGAAGTACGGCATGCGCAAGGGCGATTCGATCGTCGGCGCGATCCGCCAGCCCCGCGAGGGCGAGGGTGGCGGCCGCCAGAAGTACAACGCGATCGTGCGGGTCGACACGATCAACTCCCGGCCGGTCGATGCGCCGCAGACCCGTGAGGAGTTCGCGGACCTGACCCCGCTGCATCCGGCCGAGCGTCTGCGCCTCGAGACCGGTGCCGAGGACCTGACCCAGCGCGTGGTCGATCTCTTCGCTCCCATCGGCAAGGGTCAGCGCGGCCTGGTGATCGGCCCCCGCGAGTCGGGCAAGTCGACGCTGCTGCGCCGGATCGCGGCCGCCGTCGCCGAGAACCAGCCCGGCACGCACCTCATGCTCGTGCTGCTCGATGAGCGCCCCGAGGAGGTCACCGAACTGCAGCGGACCGTGAACGGCGAGGTCATCGCGTCGACGTTCGACCGACCCGCCGAGGATCACATCACGATCGCCGAGCTCGCCGTCGAGCGTGCGAAGCGCCTGGTCGAGCTCGGGCACGACATCGTGGTGCTCATCGACTCGGTCACGAGCCTCGCCCGCGCGCAGAACGCGCTGGCCCCGGCCGCGGCACGGGTGCCCGCCGGCCAGCTCGATGCGACCGCGATCCACCCGGTCAAGAAGCTCCTGAGCGCCGCCCGGAACATCGAGAATGGCGGGTCGCTCACCATCATCGCGACCGCTTCGGCTCAGCCGGGCTCGCACGTGGACGAGGCGGTCATCGGCGAGCTCGAGGGCGTGACCAACATGCAGGTGCGCCTGAGCGGCCGAGCCGCGGACCGCCGCGTGTTCCCCGCCGTGGATCTGAGCGCGTCGTCGACCCGCCGGGAAGAACTGCTCACGAGCGTCGCCGAGGCGGGCGTGATGAACACGCTGCGCCGCCGGCTCGCCGCGAAGGAGACCGAGGAGGCGCTCGAGGAAGTGCTGCAGCAGCTCTCGGGCACGTCGTCGAACGTGGAGTTCCTGGCGATCGCGCAGCGTTCGCAGGGCTAGTCGTTCGCGGTCGCCGCTGAGGGGCATGCCCCCGACCCCGGCGGCCGCGAAGCGGATCGCACGATCCACCCCGAACCGCAGGGGCCCGCGTGTTCGCGCGGGATCATGGGGAATCGACGTCCCGGAGGAAAGATGTTCGAACAGATAACCGGTCTCATCGCCGAGCACGCGAAGCTGCAGGACGAGCTCGCGGATCCGGCGCTGCACGCCGACGCGGCCCGGGCCAAGCGCGTGAACCGCCGCTACGCCGAGCTCAGCAAGATCAAGGCCGCGCACGAGCAGTGGACGCAGCTCGGCGACGATCTCGAGGCCGCGCGGGAGCTGGCGCGCGAGGACGCGGCGTTCGCCGAGGAGATCCCCGAGCTCGAGGCCCAGCTGGCAGAGGCGCAGGAGAAGGTCCGGCGGCTGCTCATCCCGCGCGACCCCGACG
>JAGQTL010000131.1 GCA_020439035.1 Leucobacter sp.
GAGCGCGACGATCGCGAGGCCGCCGAGGAGGGCCGGGGCCCACAGCGCGATCGCCGTGGCGAGACCGCCGGCGATGAGGTCGCCGACGCGCGGGCCCCCGGCCACCACCACGTAGAAGAGCCCCTGCATCCGGCCGCGCACGTCGTCGGGCGCCGCGGCCTGCAGAATCGTGGTGCGGAAGACCGCGCTCACGTTGTCCGCGGCCCCGGCGCCGGCGAGGGCAAGGCACGCGAGCACGAGCGCGGGCACGACGACCCCTCCGGAGCCGGCGGTCGCACCGACGTCGAGCGCCGCGGTGATGAGGAGCACGAGCCCGAACAGGAGGATGAAGCCGCCATAGGCCGCGACCGACCAGGTCACCGCGAGGCCCTGCCGCCGCACCCGGCCGAGCGGGCCCGAGACGATGCTGCTGAGGAGCGCTCCGATGGCGAAGGTCGCGGTGAGCAGGCCCACGGTGATCGCTCCGCCGCCGAGCAGCAGGGCGCCCACCGCCGGGAAGACCACGCGCGGCTGGCCGAGCGCCATCGCGATCAGATCGAACACGAACGTGGCGCGCACGTTCGGCGCGCGCCGCAGGAATCGCAGGCTCTCGAGCACCGAGGCGAGACCGGGTGCTGATCTTCCACCCTCCGGTCTCATCGGGGGCAGGCCGAGGATCCCGACGAAGGCGCCGGTGAACAGGAGCGCATCGATGAGATAGGTCCAGGCGAAGCCCGCGGCGGCGACCACGACGCCGGCGACGGCAGGGCCGACGGTGACGGCGAGGCCCATCGTGATGCCGCCGAGTGCGGCGGCCGCCGGTAGCAGTTGCATGGGCAGCAGCCGGGGCTGGATCGCGCCGCGCGCCGTGCCCATGATCGTCGCGCTCGCGGCGTTGACCGCGGCCAGCGCGTAGTACGGCCAGGTGGTGCTGACGTGGAGGAACGCGATGGTCGTCATCGTCGCGATGCTCGCCCAGGCGATGCAGGCCGTCACGAGGGCGACGGTGCGGCGATCGTAGCGATCCGCGAGCGTGCCGCCGACAAAGCCGGCGAGGATCATCGGCCCGAGGGCCCAGAGCGCCACGAACGAGACGGCGAGCGTCGAGTGCGTCAGATCGTAGATGTGCAGGCCCACGGCGACGATCGTCATCTGAGCCCCGATCTGCGAGACCGAGGTTCCCGCCCACAGCCGGGCGAACGCGGGGCTGTGCCTCAGCGGTTCGAGATCGACCAGCAGGCCGCGCAGGCGACCCCTGCGGGATGCCCCTTCGGCTCGATCCTGCCCGCTCTCGACCACCTCCGAACTCTACACCGCGTTCTACACCGTGCTCATCGCTGAGCTCCTCGCCGAGCTTTCTGCAAAATCCAAGCCCGAAATCGGGGTTTTCGACTTGTTTTGTGCAGATCGCTTGCGTTGCGCAGGCGCGGCGGGCGCGGATCGCGACGCCGCACGGCACCCGCGCCCGGCGAGTGCCGATCGCCGCACCCGCGGCGCAGGCGCTTGGGACGCCAGTGCGAGCGGGTAGCGTAGACGGCATGTGGGATGACAGGTATCACGGCGACCCGATCGCCGCGATGAAGCCGCGCCGCGGGCCGGTGAAGCGCGAGCCGGTGGCGCTTCGGCAGGGGCTCGTGCTCGAGCACACGGAGACCGAGTTCTGCGGCGCGGTGGTCGCTGTGCGCGAGGGCGTCGTGCAGCTCGAGGATTTCGGCGGCGCCCGGCGATCGTTCCCGCTGCATGACGGGTTCCTCATCGACGGCAGACCGGTCGAGCTCGTGCGCCCTGCGCGCCCGGCGCAGCCCCGCACGACGGCGTCGGGGTCCGTCGCCGTGGCGCAGCGGCGAGCCCGCACGGCGATGCCGAGCCGCATCTTCGTCGAGGGCCGGCACGACGCCGAACTGGTCGAACAGGTCTGGGGCGATGACCTCCGGGTCGAGGGCGTGGTGGTCGAACTGCTCGACGGCGCCGATCATCTCGAGGCGGTCATTGCCGAGTTCGCGCCCGAACCCGGCAGGCGGGCCGGCGTGCTGCTCGATCACCTGGTCGCGGGCAGCAAGGAATCGAGGATCGCGGAGCGCGTCGCCCGCGGGCCCGGCGGCGCCCACGTCTGCATCGTGGGCCACCCGTTCGTCGACATCTGGGCCGCGGTGAAGCCGGAGCGTCTGGGGCTCGCCGCCTGGCCCGAGATCCCGCGCAGCGTCGAGTGGAAGGTCGGCATCTGCCGCGCGCTCGGCTGGCCGGCCGAGGAACCGGCCGACATCACCGACGCCTGGGCGCGGATCCGCGGTCGCGTGCGTTCGTACCGCGACCTCGAGCCGAGCCTCATCGGTCGCGTCGAGCAGCTCATCGATTTCGTGACGGCCGCCGAGGGGGGCCGGTGAACCGGCGCCCGCTCCCCCTCGCGAAACTCGGATACGCGTATGCCACCGTCGTGGGTTTCCTCTGGGGAGCGCTCTGGAGCACCGGCGAGGTGCGCCGGATCGATGGGCTCTGGGTCTTCACCGGTATGCCGAAATGGACGTTCGGCCGCGGTGGCAGCTGCGTTGGGGCCTGCTACCTCACCGACCGGAACGTGAGCGAACCCGTGCTGCGCCACGAGCGCGTCCATCGGGAGCAGTGGAAGACCTACGGTATGGCCTTGCCGATCCTCTATCTCATCTCCGGGCGCAATCCGCTGCGCAACCGGTTCGAGATCGAGGCGGGGCTCGAGGATGGCGGCTACGTGCCACGCGCCCCATGCTCGCCGCAGCCCCGCACATAAGCTGCGCGAATAGGTAACCAAACGTAACAAGATGACAACAAGGCGAGGCTGAGGCAGACAAATGGCCGCGCACCGCGTAATCTCGCCATGACGCCCGTGCATAGCTGCCGGAGTCCACACGCATCAGCGCGCGGCGTCCAGCTCGCGCACGAACCGAGGGGAACCCCGTGACCGAGCCCACGACTGGAGCGCCCGAATCGGGCGGCCCCACCGAGTACCGACGCCGCAAGCGCTCAACCGGCACGATCATCGCCATTATCGCCGTCGTCGCCGCAGCGGCGATCATCGCCGTGCTCGCGTTCGCATTGAACAAGGGAAACGGCGGGGGCGGCGCGCCGACACCACCCGATGCCGGGAGCCAGAACGACGGCGGGGGCGGCACCGCATCCGGCGAGCTCGCGGTCGGCCTGCAGCTCGAGCCGACGAACCTCGACATCCGCAGCACGGCGGGCGTGGCGCTCGACCAGATCCTCATCGACAACGTCTACGAGGGCCTCGTGGGGCTCGCCCCCGGCTCCGTTTCCGAGTACGTCCCGGTGCTGGCCTCGGCCCTCCCGTCCGTCTCCGACGACGGCCTCACCTACACCTTCGCCCTGCGCGATGGCGCGGTCTTCGCCTCGGGCAGCGCGCTCACTGCGCAGGATGTGGTCGATTCGCTGAGCGCCACGTTGACCGAGGATCTCCTCGGCACCGCGGCGACGGTCACGTCGCCCGACGCCGGCACGGTCGTCATCACGCTCGCCAAGCCCAACAGCCAGTTGCTCTGGCAGCTGGCCAACCGCCCCGGGCTGGTCTTCGAGAGCGCGTTCACCGGCGACCTCGCGAACGAGACGAACGGAACCGGCCCCTACACGCTCGAGTCCTGGAAGCAGGGCGACAGCATCAGCTTCGTGCCGAACGAGCACTACGCGGGCCCGAACGCGGCGACGCTCTCGCGCGTGGTCTGGCGCTACATCCCCGATCCGAACGCCGCGATCAACGCGGCGAAGGAGGGCGACGTCGACGTGCTCGCCCCCGTGGCGTCGAGCCTCGTCTCGCAGCTCGAGGGCGACGCCGATTTCGCCCTCGGCCGTGCGGCGAGCACCGACGTGTTCACGCTCGCGTACAACTCGGCGAAGGCCCCGTTCGACGACGTGCGCGTGCGCACCGCGCTGTCGAAGGCGATCGACGGTGACGCGATCGTCGCCGCCTTCTACGGCGACGGCAAGGAGCTCGGCGGACCGATCACCGACATCGAGGCGGCCTACGAGGACCTCACGGACGTGAACGCCTACGACCCCGAGGGCGCGAAGGCGCTGCTCGCCGAGGCCGGCGTCGAGAACCTGAAGCTCACCGTGACCATCCCGAACTTCTACGGCACCGAGGCCATCAACCAGGTCGTGACCGACTTCAAGGCGGTCGGCGTGACGCTCAAGGTGAAGTCGGTCGAGTTCGCCGCGTGGCTCGACGAGGTCTACATGAACCACGACTACGACCTCAGCTACATCAACCACGCCGAGCCGAACGACTTCGCGAACTACGTCAACCCGGGCTACTACTTCGGCGAGGTGAACGACGAGGCCGCCGCGCTCTACGCGCAGTCGCTCGCGGCCACCGATCCGGCTCAGGCCACGGACCTGCTGAAGCAGGCCGCGCGTGTCGTCGCCGAGGATGCGCCGGCGAAGTGGCTGATCAACTACACGCCGACGAACGCGATCGGCACGAACGTGCACGGCTTCCCCACGAGCAACACGAACTCGCGCATCAGCCTGAGCGGCGTGACGATCGACTGAGGCCGGTTCGCACGAGGTTCGTGCGTGGATCGCGCCGATCCACGCTGATCCGCACCGATCCGCACCCCCTCCCCCACCTCGCGCAGATTCATCTGTCAGAAAATGCGGCTTCCCACGAAGATAACCGCATTTTCTGACGGATTCTCCGCCGCTGAGTGCGGGGCGCGGGGCGCTGAGCGCGGGGCGCGGGTGTGGGGCTCGCGGGATCGTGCTGCACAAGAACATAGGATCGACCTGTGAGCCGCTTCCTCGTCGTCCGGGCCCTGACGCTCACTGCGGGCCTGCTCCTTGCGAGCATCATCATCTTCGCCTCGTTGCGCCTGCTGCCGGGCGACGTCGCGCAGATGATCGGCGGCACGACCGCATCGCCCGACCGCATCGCGGCGCTCCGCGAGCAGCTCGGCCTCGACCGGCCCGTGATCGCGCAGTACCTCGACTGGATCGGCGGCGTGTTCACCGGCGATCTCGGCCGCTCGATCGTCTCGGGCAGCCCGATCGCCGCCGAACTCGCGCAGAAGGCGCAGGTCACGGTGCCGCTCACGCTCTACTCGCTGCTCATCGCCCTCGCCCTCGCCCTGCCGCTCGGGGTGCTGACCGCGTACCGGCGCGACGCCCTGGCGAGCCGCGCACTCGCCGTGATCGGCGCCGGAGCCGCCGCCGTGCCGATCGTCTGGGCGGGGCTCCTCGGCGCGATCGTACTCTCGAGCTGGCTCGGCTGGCTGCCCGCCCAGGGGTTCCCGCGCACCGGTTGGGCGGATCCGCTCGCGGCGATCCGCTCGCTCACCCTGCCCGCCCTCACGATCGGGCTCGTGGTCGGCGCGATCCTCTTCCGCTTCGTGCGCAGCGCCACCCTGAACGCGCTCGGCGCCGAGCACGTGCGCACGGCCATGGCGCAGGGCCGCACGCGACTCGGCGCACTCGTCGGGCACGGCCTCCCCGGCGTGGGCCTCTCGATCGTCTCGCTGCTCGGCCTGCAGGTGGCCGAGCTGCTGGTCGGCGCCGTGATCGTGGAGCAGCTCTTCAACCTGCCCGGACTCGGCCGCATGCTGGTCAGCGACGTAGGCAACCGCGACCTCATCAAGGTGCAGAGCACACTCTTCGTGCTCACCGCCGTGATCCTGATCCTCGGCGCGCTCATCGACGTGCTGCACCGCCTGATCGACCCCCGGCTGCGCGTGGAGACGGAGGACGAGCGATGAAACGAGGATCCCTGCTCCGCTCACTCGCCCGCGGCCCCCGCGGCCTCTACGCGCTCATCGTGATCGGTCTTCTGCTCGCCCTCTGCCTGCTCTCGCTCGTGTGGCTACCGGCCGATCCGAACCAGGCGAGCGTGCGCGATGCCTGGCTGCCGCCCTCGGGCGCGCACTGGCTCGGCACCGACGGCAGCGGCCGCGACCTGGCCGCGCGGCTCATCGCGGGCAGCCGGGTCACCGTGCTCGTCGTGCTCGGCGCAGCCATCGTCTCGGGCCTCATCGGCCTCGCCCTCGCGATCCCCGCCGCACTCGGCCCCCGGTGGGTGCGCGAGTCCCTCGCCGTGCTGATCGACGTGCTCATCGCCTTCCCCACCCTGCTGCTCGCGATCATGCTCGCCGCGGTCTTCGGCGCCGGCATCGCGATCGTCGTCGCCTCCGTCGGCGTCGGCTACGGCATTTCGATCGGCCGCGTCGTGCGCGCCGAGCTGCGCCAGGTCGCGCAGGAGGACTACATCCTCGCCTCGCGCGCCGCGGGTGTGGGGCGCGGCGTCATCCTGCGCACGCACCTGCTGCCGAACGTGGCTCCCGTCTTCGTGGTGCAGCTCTCGCTCTCGATGGGCCTCGCCGTGCTCGCCGAGGCCGGGCTCAGCTACCTCGGCTTCGGCGCCCCGCCCGACGTGCCGTCGTGGGGCCGGATGCTGCAGGAGACCCAGGGCTACATCTCGGTGCACCCCGAAGTCGTGCTCTGGCCCGGCCTCGCCATCACGGTCACCGTGCTCGCGTTCTACCTTCTGGGCGACGCGCTGCGCGAAGCGATGGATCCGGCGCTGCGCACCACTCGGAAGGCCGCCGGATGACCGCCCCGCACCTCATCGTGAACGACCTCTCCGTCTCGATGGAGGGGCGCGAGCTGCTGCACGGGCTGAGCTTCGAGCTCGAACCCGGCGGGCGGCTCGGCCTGATCGGCGGTTCGGGATCCGGGAAGACGCTGACCGCACTCGCCATCGCCGGGCTGCTGCCCGAGAACGCCCGCGTGTCCGGGTCGATCCGGGTGCGACTGAGCGGGGAGAGGGGCGACGAGTCGGATGGCGGATCCGGCGGTGGATCGGGCGGCGGATCCGGCGGCGGACCCGACGGTGAGCACGAACTGGTCGGGCTCCCCGATCGCGAATTCGCCGCGCTGCGGGGCGACCTCATCGGCATGGTCTTCCAGGAGCCGAAGACCGCGTTGAACCCGCTCCGGCGCCTCGGCAGGCAGATGACCGAATCGCTCGCCCTGCACTACGCGCTCACGCGCCGGCAGCGCCGCGAGGCTGCCCTGCGGTTGGCCGCGCGGGTGGGCCTCAGCGACCCCGAGCGGATGGTGCGCGCCTACCCCCACGAGGTCTCCGGGGGGCAGCGGCAGCGCGCGGCGATCGCCGCCGCCATCTCGGCGAACCCGGGCCTGCTGCTCGCCGACGAGCCGACGACGGCGCTCGACGTCACGGTGCAGCGGGGCGTGCTCCGGCTGTTCCGCGAACTCACCGAGACCGATGCGTGCTCGTTGCTCTTCATCACCCACAACCTCGCCGTCATGGCCGAGGTGGTGGATCGCGTGCTCGTGCTGGATGCGGGGCGGATCGTCGAGCAGGGAGCCGTCGCCGACATCCTCACCGCCCCCGCGCATCCCGTCACCCGTCAGCTCATCGACGCGGCCGCGTCGGAGGCGGGCATGGCGCAGCCCGGGCGGGAGGCGCGGGAGGCGCGCGAGTCGCGCGAGTCGCGCGAGGCGCGCGAAGGGCGCGAAGGGCGCGAGACGCGCGAGGAGCGGGGATGAGCACGAACGAGAACGCCCCGCTGGTCACCGCGACCAGGCTCGCGAAGCACTACCGGGTGCCCCCGACCCGGCTCTTCCAGCGCGCCACCACGACGGTCGCGGTCGAAGGCGTCGACCTCGAGATCCGTCGCGGCGAGAGCGTCGCGATCGTCGGCGAATCGGGATCGGGCAAG
>JAGQTL010000132.1 GCA_020439035.1 Leucobacter sp.
CCGGCCGCTTCAAGGACTACATCGCGACCCCCAAGTTCAACCTGTACCAATCGCTGCACACGACCGTGATCGGCCCGGATGGCCGCGCGGTCGAGATTCAGATCCGCAGTTACGAGATGCACCAGCGGGCGGAATACGGCGTTGCCGCGCACTGGAAGTACAAGCAGGGCCAGCAGGGCGTGCAGGCGCAGAACGACATGGCGTGGCTCGCGCACATTTCCGACTGGCAGGCCGAAACGGAGGATCCGAGCGAGTTCCTCGACGCGCTGCGCTTCGAGATCGGCGCGAAAGAGGTCTACGTCTTCACGCCGAAGGGGCGGGTGATCGGTCTGCCCGCGGGGGGCACGCCGGTCGACTTCGCCTACGCCGTGCACACCGAGATCGGGCACCGGACGATGGGCGCCCGCGTCAACGGCAAGCTCGTGCCGCTGGAAACGCCGCTGCAGAACGGCGATGTGGTCGAGGTGTTCACCTCGAAGGACCCGAATGCCGGCCCGAACAAGGGCTGGTTGAGCTTCGTCAAGAGCAAGCGCGCGCAGAACAAGATCCGCCAGTGGTTCACGAAGGAGCGGCGCGAGGAGGCCGCGGAGCTCGGGAAGAACGAGCTCACCAAGGCGCTGCGGAAGCAGGGGATGCCGCTCCACCGGCTGATGAACTCGGAGGCCATCCAGCAGGTCGCGCTGCAACTGCGCTACCCGGATGTCGCCGGATTGTTCGCCGGTATCGGAGAGAACCACGTCTCGGCGCAATCGGTGATCGAGAAGGTCATGGCGCTGGTGGATCGCGAGGGCGCGGGCGAGGAGATCGGCCCGGCCGAGCTTCCGATCTCGGCACCCGCGCGCACGGGGAAGAGCGACTCGACGTCCGGCGTCGTCGTGAAGGGCGCGGGCGATGTGCTGGTCAAGCTCGCGAAGTGCTGCACGCCCGTGCCGGGCGATGAGATCCGCGGGTTCATCACCAAGGGGCAGGGGATCTCGGTGCATCGCACGGATTGCCCGAACTTCCTCGCCCTCTCCGAGCAGAGCGAACGCCTGGTCGACGTCGAGTGGGCGCCGACATCGAAGAGCGTGTTCCTCGTGCAGATCCAGGTCGAGGCGCTCGACCGGTCCGGCTTGCTCTCCGACGTGACGCGGGCGCTCTCCGAGCACCACGTCAACATCCTCTCGGCTTCGGTACAGACCTCGAGCTCACGGCTCGCGATCAGCCGCTTCCTCTTCGAGATGGCGAACACCACCCACCTCGACCACGTGCTGAACGCCGTGCGCCGCATCGACGGCGTCTACGACGCCTACCGGGTGCACGGCGGTTAGCGGGTCGCTGCAGCCGCCGCCCGCCCGGCGGCGCGGCCGCTAAAGATGCAGCCGCCGACGAAGGTGCCTTCGAGCGCGCGGTAGCCGTGGATCCCGCCGCCGCCGAAGCCCGATGCCTCGCCGGCCGCGTAGAGCCCGTCGACCGCGGCGCCGTCGGCCGCGAGTGCGCGCCCCTGCAGATCGGTCTGGATGCCGCCGAGGCTCTTGCGCGTGAGCACGTGCAGCTTCACCGCGTAGAGCGGCCCGGCCTTCGGGTCGAGCAGGCGGTGCGGGGGAGCGACGCGGATGAGCTTGTCGCCGAGGTAGTGCCTGGCGTCGCGGATCGCGGTGAGCTGCAGATCCTTCGTGAACCGGTTGCCGTAGGCCAGATCGCGTTCGTGCACCGCGCGCCGCACGGCTTCCGCATCGATCGGGCTGCCCGTGGGGTCCGCCGCCGAATCGAGGGCGCGCATTCGGCTGATGAGCCCCTCGAGATCATCGGCGTGCACGAAGTCCACGCCGCGGTCGATGAACGCCTGCACCGGGCCCGGTGCGCCCTTGCCGAGCCGTTGCCGCAGCAGCTCGCGAATGGACTTCCCGGTGAGATCGGGGTTCTGCTCGCTGCC
>JAGQTL010000133.1 GCA_020439035.1 Leucobacter sp.
AACGACATCGGCGTGTTCCCGCAGTTCGATGCGGCCGCGGGCGACCCGCCCGTGCGCAAGCGCGACCTCGAGCGCGCGAAGCAGCTGCTCAAGGAGGCCGGCAAGGAGAACATGAAGGTGACGCTGCGCGTGGGCGAGCTCATCCCCGGCATGGTCGCCTCCGCCGAGATCATCCAGCAGCAGGTCGCGGAAGTCGGGATCCAGGTCGAGATCGACAAGGTCACCGACATCGCCCAGTTCTACGACGAGGGCTACTTCACGCACGACCTGCAGGTCGACTACACGAACACCATCGGCATGTACGGCGGTGCCTACTACTGGTGGCTGTCGTACGCGGACTACCACAATGTCGGGTGGAAGAACGAAGAGTTCGAGGCGAAGTTCGCCGAGGCGCTCACCCAGCCGCAGGAGGAGTACGAGGCCACGATGCGCGAGGCCACGCAGATCCTCTACGACGACGGCCCCTGGGCCGTCTGGGGCCGCCAGAACACGCTCGACGTGCACAGCGACAAGGTCGTCGGCATCGTGCCGACGAAGGGTCGCGGCTTCCTGAACGCCGGCAAGTTCACGAGCGTCTCGCTGGCGTAGAGCGCACCGCGCAGACGCGACTGCGCAGCGGCCGAGGGCCTCGCACCGGAAATCACCCGGGTGGGGCCCTCAGCCGTCTCCGGGGCACGCCGTGCGGCGCGCGGCGCGGCATACTGGGATGCACCGGTGCACCCGGTGAGCGCGATGCGAGATGGTCCCGAATAATTGACATACGTACCGGTTGGTACTATCTTCGAATGCAGCGCGCAGCAGCGCAACATCAATGGGGAGGGGTCAGATGACCGTACTGCTTCTGCGCAGACTGGCCTTCACCGTCTTCGCCCTCTTCGTCATCTCGATCGCGGTGTTCGCTGCCACCATGGCGCTCCCGGGCGATGCCGCGATCGCGAAGCTGGGCGCTTCCGCCACGCCCGAGGCGCTCGCCGCGCTGCGCTCGCGCATGAACCTCGACGCCCCGCTCACCACGCAGTACTTCGACTGGCTGGGTTCGATCCTTCGCGGCGACCTCGGCCTCTCCTTCACGTCGAGCATCCCCGTCGCCGATTTCATCGGACCGAACGTGGCGAACTCGCTCGTGCTGCTCGTGATCACGGCGGTCGTCGCGATCCCGATCGCGACCGGCCTCGGCGTGTGGATGGCCCTGCGCCGCGACGGCGTGGCCGAGCGCGTCTCGACGCTCACCCTTCTCGTCCTCATGGCCCTCCCGGAGTTCGTCGTGGCCGTGCTCCTGATCGCCCTGCTCTCGACCAACGTGGTCCGGCTGCTCCCGGCGGTCTCGATCATGGACGCGAGTCGACCGTGGTGGCAGCAGGCCGTGCTGCTCGTGCTGCCTGTGCTCACGCTCGTGCTCATCTCGCTGCCGTACATCACGCGCACGGTGCGCGCGTCCATGGCCGAGACGCTCGACAGCGAGTTCATCTCGATGACCCGGATGAAGGGCGTGAGCGAGGCCCGCGTGATCTGGCGGCACGCTCTGCCGAACATCGCCGGCCCCTGGTTCCAGGTGACCGCGCAGTCGATCGCCTACCTCGCGGGCGGCATTGTCGTCGTCGAGTCCGTGTTCCAGTTCCCCGGCGTCGGCTACCAGCTCATCTCGGCGATCGCCAGCCGAGACCTACCTGTCATCCAAGCTCTGGCGCTGCTGCTCGCAGCCTTCTACATCCTGCTGAACGCCGTGGCCGATATGGGCACGGTCGCCATGACTCCGACGATGCGGAAGGGGCAGCGATGAGCGCCGGCGAGCACCTGCCCGATGTGACGGGCCATATCTCCATCGAGGCGCGCAAGGTGCGGCGGCGCGGGGCCCCGCCGCGGCGCGGCGGCGTGGGCGAGCTCACGCGCAATGCCCTGAAGCTGACCGAGGGCCGCATCGGCCTCGTCTTCACCGTGATCGTGCTGCTCGTCGCGTTCATCGGCCCCTGGGTGGCCCCGAACGAGCCGGCCAAGGTCGTCGGCATGCCCTACGCGCAGCCCGGCGGCGAGTGGCTCTTCGGCCTCGACTCGATCGGCCGCGACGTGCTCAGCCGCTTCCTCAGCGGCGGCGACGTGCTCCTGCTCATGTCACTCGCCTGCGCCGTCGTCGGCGTCGGCGTCGGCACGGCGCTCGGCCTCATCGCCGGCTACTGGCGCGGCGCGCTCGGCAGCATCATCATGCGCACGCTCGATATCGTGCTCTCGTTCCCGGCGCTGCTGCTCGCCCTCCTCTTCCTCTCCATCCTCGGCACGAATCCCTGGATCATCCTGCTGACCGTCGCGATCTCGCACATCCCCTACGTGGCCCGCGTGGTCGAAGCCTCGTCCCTCGCGATCACGGGCCGCCGCTACGTGCAGTACGCCGAGATGATCGGCACGCCCCGCTGGCGCATCCTGAGCCGCGAGATCCTGCCCGGCATCACCGCGCCGCTCACGGTGCAGTTCGGCATCAGGTTCACCTGGTCCATCGCGACCATCGCCTCGCTCGCGTTCCTCGGCTTCGGGCGGAAGCCCCCGGCCGTCGACTGGGGCGTCATGGTCCAGGAGAATCAGATCGCCCTGATCACGAGCCCGCTCACGGTGATGCTGCCCGTGCTCGGGATCGTCTTCGCCACGATCGGAGCGAACCTGTTGACCGACGCATTCGGGCAGGCCGCAGGCCTCGAGATCAAGCGGAGCACACGGAAGAAGCGCAAGAAATGAGCACAGTACGCGAGACCGAACCCGCGGTCATCGTCTCGGGCCTGCGCGTCGACCTCGACGGGCGCGAGGTCAATATCGTCGACGAGGTGAGCTTCGAGGTCGCACCCGGCGAGATCCTCGGCCTCATCGGCGAGTCCGGGTCGGGAAAGACGACGGTCGGCACGGCCATGCTCGGGTACACCCGCCCCGGCACCGAGATCTCCGCAGGCTCGGTCATGATCGACGGCGTGGACCTGCTGCAGCTCGATGAGCGGCGCCTTCGCAGTGAGCGCGGCGCACTCGTCAGCTACGTGCCGCAGGATCCGGGCTCCGCGCTCAACCCGGTGCTCCGGATCGGCACGCAGCTCGAAGAGGTGCTCGCGGCGCGCGGCGTCGAGCCCCGCTCCGAGCGGCTCGCCCGCATCCGCAAGATCCTCGAGGAAGTCCGTCTGCCGAACGACGACGCCTTCCTGAAGCGCTACCCGCACGAGCTCTCCGGCGGCCAGCAGCAGCGCGTCGTCATCGCCGCCGGCTTCGTCACGAGCCCGAAGGTCGTGGTGCTCGACGAGCCGACCACCGGCCTCGACGTGACCACCCAGGCTCACGTGCTCACGATGGTGCGCGAACTCTGCAGCTCCCACCGCACCGCGGGCGTCTACGTCAGCCACGACCTCGCGGTCGTCGCCGGCCTCGCCGACCGCATCGCCGTGATGTACTACGGGCGGCTGGTCGAGATCGGCCGTGCCGATGAGATCACCACCGGCGCCGCGCACCCCTACACGCGGGGTCTCATCGGCGTGATCCCCGACCCCGATACCCGCCGCGAGCTCCACTCGATCCCCGGCCGCGTCACTCCGATCGACGAGCGGCCCACCGGCTGCGTGTTCGCCGACCGCTGCGCGCTCGTGCAGCCGGCGTGCCGTGCCGCGGCGATCCCCCTCTACACCGTGCGCGAGGGCGACGACGGCGGCCACGTGGCGCGCTGCCGCCGCATCGACGCCGTGCACACCCTGCCGCTGCTCGGCGGGGAGCTCGGGCCGCGCGAGGCGAAGCCGGCGGAGCCCGAGCGCGGGTTCCTCTCGATCCGCGGGCTCGGCGCGGCCTACGACAAGAAGCAGGTACTCACCGGCATCGATCTCGAGGTGCCGAAGGGCCTCGTGACCGCGATCGTCGGCGAGTCGGGATCGGGCAAGACCACGATGGCTCAGTGCATCGGCGGCCTCCACACGCAGGCCACGGGCGAGGTGTTCGTCGGCGGAGCGCCGCTCACCTTCGGCTCGAAGCACCGCACCCGCGAGGAGCTCATGGCGGTGCAGTACATCTTCCAGAACGCGACGCAGTCGCTGAACCCCCGCAAGACGATCGGCGATTCGCTCTCCGAGCCGCTGCGCGTGCTGCGCAGGATGAGCCGCGCGCAGGCCGAGGCGCGCGTGGTCGAACTGCTCGAGGACGTGGCGCTCGATCCCCGCTACGCGAGCCGCTATCCCACCCAGCTCTCGGGCGGAGAGCGTCAGCGCGCCACGATCGCGCGCGCGCTCGCGGCGGATCCGCAGGTGCTCGTCTGCGACGAGATCACCTCGGCGCTCGACGTCTCGGTGCAGGCCTCGGTGCTCGCGCTGCTGCAGCACCTGCGCGACGAGAACGGCCTCACGATGCTGTTCGTCACCCACAACCTCGCCGTCGTGCGCGCCATCGCCGACCGGGTTGCGGTGCTGAACCAGGGCGTGATTGTCGAGGAGGGTCCGGTCGACGACGTGCTCGACTCCCCCCAGCACGAGTACACGAAGTCGCTGCTCTACAACACGCCGACCCTGAGCTGGGCGCAGTAGGGCCGTTCGTCTCTTGGATCCTGCGATCCGGCTACCGCCGGCCGCAGGATGACGAATAGACGAGAAACGCAGGGCGCGCACGCAGAAGGCGGGGGCGGATCCGGTGGATCCGCCCCCGCCTTGCTGCGACCTACAGCGACGTCGCGAGCTCGTTGTAGCCCTTGCTCTGCAGGATCGGGATCACGCGCTCCTTCATCTGCTGCACGCCCTTCATCGGGTCGAGGAAGCAGAGGGCGAACTGGCCGACGCCGTCGTTGTAGAGGGCGATCAGCTCGTCGGCAACCTTCTCGTAGGTGCCGAAGAGCTGGTAGGCGCCCATGCCCATACCGAGCTCCTCGTAGCCCTCCTTGCCGAGGCCGAGGTACGGATCCGCAGCCGCACCCGACGACTGGCGGTCGAGGCCGTAGAGCCCCTTGTCGACGAGGTCCGCGCCGTCGGGCTCGGACGCCATGATGTGGCCGCTCATGGTGAGCCAGTTCTCGAGCGCCTCGCGGTCGATGCGCTGGCGCATCTGCTCGACCAGGTCGTCAACCTTCGACTGGTCGTCATCCATCACGACGTAGCACATCGCGGCCACGCGCACCTTGCGGTTGTGCTCGGCCGCCATCTCGTGGATGCGCTGCGCCTTGTGCGCCCAGGACTCGCCGTGCGCGGTGACGAACAGCGCGTCGCACTGGCGCGTCGCGTAGTCGAGGCCGATCGTGCTCGCCGCCGCGTTCACCAGCACCGGGCGCGGGCTGCTGATCGCGCGCGGGCTGATCTGGGCGCCGTACATCTGGAAGTACTCGCCCTCGAAATCGACGGGCTCGTCCGACGTCCAGAGCAACTTGAGCGCGGTCGTCATCTCATCGGCGATCGCGTAGCGGATGTCCTGCGGCGGCGGGCCCTCCATGCCGAACTGCGCGTAGTCGACGGCGTTCTGCCCGGCCACGATGTTCACACCGCTGCGGCCGCCAGAAACGTGGTTGACCGAGGCGGTCTGCTTCGCAATGAACATCGGCGAGATGTTGTACCCGATGTGGATGGTCTGGAAGATGCCGATCCGCTGCGTCACCGCCGCCGTGATCGCGCCGGCCGTGGCCCAGTCGTAGTGGTGATCGTTCCACTCGACCTCACCGCCGTAGCCGATCCACATGCCGTACTGCAGCGCGCTATCCATGCCCGAGCCGTCGAGCAGTCGCAGCAGGGGCTCTGAGTTCTTCCACTGCCACGCGTTCTGGCGGCTCTCCGGATCGTCGAGCACGACCTTGCTCGCGGAGAGCCCGTTCGAGACGTTCCAGGCGAAGAGGCTCAGGTGCAGGTGCTTGTCGGGGCCGAGATCGGGCTGGCCGCCCGGATCGAAGGGGCCGCGCAGCGTCGGTGCTGCCAGGCCGGGGCGGGCGAGAGGCGGTCGGGGTGCCATGGTGGTCTCCTTGTCGTGTGGGATGAAAGACGTGAATACGGGGAATACGGGTCTAGTGCGAGAGTCGATGCATCGACCAGAGCTGCGGCGTGCGTTCGAACTGCACGGCCGCCGGCCAGGTCATCTGCGTCGCCTCGGTCTCGGTGCGGAAGCTCGCGACCATCGCGCGTGCGAGCTTCGGATCGGCGGCGATCGGCGTCGCGAGCTCGATCGCGCGCTCGATCAGGTGCTCGGGCTCGATCGCCTCCCACGCGATGCCCTTCGACACGGCGTCCGCGCCGAGCACCTCCTGGCCGAAGAGGCCGACGGCCGCAGCGGCGTCACGGCCGGCGGACCGGCCGAGCAGCAGGAAGTGGCCGCCGCCGGGGTGCAGGCTGCGTTTGAGGAACCCCCCGATGATGCGCGCCTTCGGCGCGACAAGGCGGAGGTCCGTCGCGAACATCAGGTTCACGCCGGCGCCGACGGCCGCGCCGTTCACCGCGGCGATCGTCGGCACGCCCACCGAGCCGAGTCGGGTGAATGATCCGTAGATGGCGTCGAGGTCCGCGAGGCTCTCGTCGGAGAGGGGCTCCTGGCCGGCCTCGGAGAGCGCGGCCAGGTGCGCGCCGGCGCAGAACGCCCTGCCCGCGCCGGTCACCACGAGGGCGCCGATGCTCGGGTCGGCGTCGACCTGCTCGAAGCAGCGGTGCATCTCGCGCGCCATCGACACGGTGAGCGCGTTGTAGCGATCGGGGGCATCGAGCGTCATCACGGCGACGCCGTCGGCGATATCGAGGCGCACCTCGGACGCCGTGCTGTCGGTCTCGGTCATCGGGTCACCGATCCTTTCCTGTGTTCGCGGGAAACGCGGCGTCCTCGGCCGCGCCGAAGTGCGCACGGCCCCGGACGAGGTCAGCGGCGCGCTCGCCGATCATGATCGCAGCCGCGTTCGTGTTGACCGTGACCGAGGTCGGCATGATCGAGGCGTCCGCGACGCGCAGACCGTCGATGCCGTGCACGCGGAGCTGCGGGTCGACCACGCTCCGCGCGTCCACCCCGACACGGCAGGTGCCGACGAGGTGGAAATAGCTCGACACCGTGTCGGCGATCGCCCGCTCGAGTTCCGGCCGATCGAGGGCGAGCAGCCGGGTGGTGTCGGAGTCACCGCCCCAGCGCGGCAGGAAGGAGCTCTCGACGATCGCGTGCATGAGCTCGACGCCCGCGATGAGCTGGTCGAGATCCTCGTGCTCGCGGATGAATGCGGGGTCGATGAGCGGCTTCGCCTCGGGATCCGCGGAGGCGAGCCGCACGCTGCCCCGGCTCTTCGGCCGCATATGACCGACCACCAGCGAGACGCTGCCGGGATCCGGCTGCTGCCAGGGCATGAAGTAGTCGAAGGCCATCGGCGAGAGGTGGAGGTCGGGCCCGTGGTTGCCGGTGGTGCTCCTCGCGAAGAGGGTCGCGTCGTCGAAGTCGACCGGGCCGAGCGAGCGCGCCGGGCGGTAGCGGATACCCGCGAGCAGCGTGTGATCCTGCAGATTCTCCCCCACGCCGGCAAGATCGAGGATCGGCCGCACGCCGGCGCGCTCGAGCTGCGCCGCGGGGCCGACGCCCGAGCGCAGCAGCAGGTGGGGCGAGCCGATCGCTCCGGCCGAGAGCACGGTCTCCCCCGCGGAGACCGTGTGCACGCCGTCGCGGTCGTGATAGCGGAGGCCGTGGCAGCGGCCTTCGCGGATGTCGAGATCGAGCACGAGCGCGTCGGTGACGACCGTGAGATTCGGCCGCGACATCGCGGGGCGCAGATAAGCCGTCGCCGTCGTCTCGCGCTTGCCGTCGCGAATGAGCGATTCCGCGTAGCCGACGCCCATCGTGTCGCCCGCGTTGAAGTCAGGGGTGAACGCGTGTCCGAGCGCGACCGCGCCCTCGGCGAAGGCCTCGCCCAGGGGGTTCGCGGTCCCGGTGTTGCGCGGGCGGAGCGGCCCGCCCGTGCCGCGCTCCGCCGGATCCCCCTCCGGCACGTCTTCCGACCTCTGGAAATAGGGCCGCACCTCCGCGTACCCCCACCCGGCCGCACCCTGCGCGACCCAGCCGTCGTAGTCCCGGCGGTCACCGCGGAAGTGCGCCATGCAGTTGATCGCACCGGAGCCGCCGAGCACCTTGCCTCGGGGCACGGAGTAGCTGCGGCCGGTCTCCGGTTGCAGCTCGGAGGCGAAGTCCCAGTCCGCATCGGTGCCCTGAATCGACTGCCACAGCTCCGGCTGCTCGACATCCGCGCGTCGGTCATCGCCGCCCGCCTCGATCAGCAGCACCGAGAGCGAGGGATCCTCGCTCAGCCGGGTCGCCACGACCGAGCCCGCGGATCCGGCACCGACGACGACAACATCGAACGCCCCGCTCATGCCGTCGACTCCGTCTCGTTCAGAAACGCGGTGACCGCCGCCGTGGTCTCGGCGAACGCGGTCTGGAACACGCTGTGCATGCCGGGCAGCGCCACGACGCGCTCGAGGTACGGCCGGTACGCCTCGAGCTGATCCGGCTGCACCAGGCCGAATGCGGGCGCGTAGAGCAGCGCGGTGGTGCCCCCGGCGAGAGTCTCGGGCGGAGGCGAGTCCGCCGCGAACTCGCTGAAGATCGACACGATCGCGGTCTGACTCGTGCGCCGCTTCACACGGCCGTCTGGCAGCGCGTCGAAGTAGGTCGCGATACGGTCCGCGTCGTCGAAGTTCGGCTCGGCTCCGTAGGAATGCGCGCGGATGAAGTCCTCCACCGAATCCCACACGTCGCCCGTGAGCTCCTCCTGCGCTCGGCGGTCCGCGAGCTCCGGGCTGATCTTGATCACGGGCTCGAGCAGGATCGACCGATCGATCACTTCGGGATGCGTCACCGCCATCTTCAGCAGCAGGCTGCCGCCGAACGAGAAACCGAGCCAGTCCGCCCGGGCGATGCCGAGCGCGCGCACCGATTCGACGAGGTCCTCGACGTACGTGGCGTGGCTCCACGGCGGGGCGAAGCCGGAGCGGTTGTGCCCGCGCAGGTCGAACGCGATCACCCGGCGCTCGGCACCCCAGAACTGCGCGGCCTCCGCGAACTCCTCGGCCCGCGAGCCGACGCCGTGGATGAGCACGAGCGGCGGCGCCGCCGGGTCGCCCCACTCGTATTTTTCAAGGATCATCGTCGTTCCCCTTCGCTTGTCCCAGAGGCTCGGTCCGCCGGTCGCATCCGTTCAGGAGAAGCTTCGGCCACCGCACACGTACAGCACCTGACCGGTGACGTACCCGGATTCGTCGGAGGCGAGCCACGCGACCGTGTTCGCGATGTCCTCCGGCTGCCCCGGTCGGGCGAGCGGCACGCTCGCGATCACGCGTTCGCGAATCTCGGCCGGCATCTTGTCCGTCATCGCCGAGGCGATGAAGCCCGGGGCCACGGCGTTCACACGCAGGCGCGGCGCGAGGGCCAGGGCGTGCGCGCGCGTCAGGCCGATGATGCCGGTCTTCGACATGGCGTAGTTGAACTGGCCGACGTTGCCGAGCTGGGCGCGCGACGACAGATTGACGATCGTGCCGCCGTCGACGAGCAGGTCGGCGAGGCCCTCGGTCATGCGGTAGGTCGAGCCGAGGTTCACGCGGATCACCGCAGCGAACTCCTCCTCCGTCATCTTGTGCACGATCGCATCGCGCGTGATGCCGGCGTTGTTCACGAGCACGCCGACCGGGCGGCCGCTGCGTTCGAGTGCCTCGCGCACGGTGGCCACGCCCGCCTCCGAAGAGACGTCGGCGCGAATGGCCAGGGCACCGAGTTCGGCGGCGACCTCCTCGAGGTCCGGGCTGAGATCGACGATCGCGAGTTCGTGACCGGCCGCGCGCAGGCGCTCGGCAATGGCGCGGCCGATGCCGCGGGCTCCCCCAGTAATGACCGCAGTCGTCGTCATGGCAGCATCGCCCCCAAGTGCTGGTCGGTGAGCATCAGAACCTGCCCGATCGCCGCACGCGTTCCCGTCAAGTAGTCCACGGTGCGGCTGAGCTCGCCGAGCGTCTCGGGGGTCTCCGTCGGGTCGATGCCGACCACGGCGGCGTACCGTCCACGGCGCTTCCCCTCGAAGGCGAGCGCGCGCGCGCCGCCCACGAGCGCGTCGGCGACCCCGGCGTCGAGGATCGGCCCGCGTCCGAGCACCGCATCCGCGTGCAGCACGTAGATCACGGGCGCCTCGGCGATCATGGCGGCCTGGCTCAGTCGGAACGCGTCCTGCAGCTCGGCCTCGGCCTCTTCCCACGTGGTCAGGCCGGTTCGGGGGGCGAAGACGAGGCCGTCCTCGATGGCGCCTTCGGCGTCGCCGAGCGGGGCGAGTGCGGCGTCGAGTGCCGCCGATCCGGTGCGCAGCCTCATGCCGCCGCACCCTTCAGCCGCAGCATCGAGACCATCTCACCCGACTGCACGACGGCGCCGTGCTGGTTCACCACGTCGACCCGCTGCACCACGAGACCGCGATCCGGCTTGGAGGTGAGCCTGCGCTCCACCACCTCGTTCTCGACGTGGATCGTGTCGCCGATGAACACGGGCGCCTGGAAGCGCCAAGAGCGGATCTCGGCGAAGGCGATGATCGACTCGTTGAACAGGCGGGTCTGGCTGCGCAGCCCCGTGGCGATCGAGAGCACGAGCGCGCCATGCACGATGCGCGCGCCGAACTGGCTCTCGGCCATCATGTCGGCGTTCATGTGCAGTTCGTTGAAGTCGCCCGAGACGCCCGCAAAGTTCACCACATCCGCCTCGGTCACCGTGCGCGCGCCCGTCGAGAATCGAACGCCGAGTTCCGCGTCCTCGTACCACATCGTCTCCATAGACGCTGCTCCCTCGCCGTCATCCGTGGTCGTGTTCTGACCACAACTCAAATACCTACCGGTTGGTATCTACCAGTGTGGGCCATGCCGCACCTCGCGTCAAGCGACTCGCGACCGCATTGACAGGTGCCGCCGATAATCATAATATACCGAACGGTATGTATATGTATTCGGGAAGAGGCGCGAGCTCATGACGGGATCCTTCAACTCCGGCGACTGGACGATCGATCCGGTGGAGGCCGGCCCCTACATCGGCGGCGAGTTCGTCGCCTCCGACGGCGGCGAGCGCTTCACGTCGATCAGCCCGGCCACTGGTGAGACCGTGGGCGGCTTCGCGCTGGGCACGGCCTCCGATGTGGATCGCGCGGTTGCCGCGGCGCGCGCCGCGTTCGATGACTGGTCGAACCTCACGGTCTTCGATCGCGCCGCGCACCTCGAGGCCGCCATGGAGCTCATCGCGAGCCGCCGCGACCACCTCGCCCGCGTCATGACGCTCGAGCAGGGCAAGACGTACAGCGATTCCCTGAGTGAAGTCGACGACAGCATCACGAACTTCCGAGTCACCATCGACCTCGCGAAGTACCGCACGCAGGAGATCCTCCCGAGTGCGGATCCCAATATGCGCGCCTATCTGTATCGCATTCCGAAGGGCATCGTCGCGGCGATCCAGCCCTGGAACTTCCCCCTCGGCAGCGCGGCCGGCCAGCTCGCGCCCGCCCTCATCACGGGCAACACGGTCATCGCGCTCCCCGCGCCATCCACCACGCTCATCGAGCACGAATGGTTCCGCTGCTTCCACGATGCCGGCATGCCCGCGGGCGTCATCAACGTCGTCACCGGCCTGGGCGCCGACATCGGCGACGCCCTGACCGGGCACGACGGCGTGCAGGTGGTGGCCTTCACCGGCTCGGTCGCCACCGGCCAGCGCGTGATGAAGAGCGCCGCGGGCAAGTCGACGCTCATCGAGTTGGGCGGCAACGGCCCGACCGTGATCCTCGACGACGCGGACCTCGACCGCGCGGTGAGCGACTCGGTCGATTCGACGTGCGGTTCGACGGGCCAGTCCTGCACCGCAGCCGGACGCTTTCTCGTGCACGAGCGGATCTACGAGGAGTTCGCCACGCGGCTCGCCGAGGAGATGAGGGAGCGCGTGCGCGTCGGCCACCCATTCGACCCCGAGACCAGCATGGGCCCGCTCAACAACGAGCCGCTGGCCGAACGGCTGGATGCGCACCTGCGCGACGCCGAGGAGCGGGGCGCGCGCGTGCTGCTCGCGGGCGGCCGCGCGGAGGGCTTCCCCACCGACCTCTACTACCGCCCCGCCGTGCTCGCCGATGTCGACGAGTCGATGACCGTGACGGTGCAGGAGACGTTCGGCCCCATCGCGCCGCTGCAGAAGATCTCGAGCGATGAGGAGGCGCTGCGGCTGCTCGACGAGTCGCCGTTCGGCCTGTTCGCGTCGGTGTACTCCCGCAACCTCGGGCGCGCGCTGCGCTTCGCCGAGCGCGCGAGCGCCGGCACGGTGAGCATCAACCGGCCGAGCGGCTGGGTCGAGACGCACTGGCCCGTCGGCGGCCACACGGGCAAGCTGAGCGGCCACGGTCGCATCCAGGGCGTGCAGCTGATGGATCAGATCTACACCGAGACGAAGCTCGTCCTGCTGCCGCTCGACGAGTGAGCCGAGGTGGCCTCGGTGCGGATCCCCCGCCTCGCCTGGGTCATCGTGATCACGGTGCTGCTGTCGAATACGCAGATGACCATGGTCACCCCGATGATCCCCATGTTCGCCGAGCGCTTCGCGCTCGACCAGGGCGACGTCGGTCTCTTCGTCGCACTGAATCCGCTCGCCACGATCCTGCTCTCGCTTCCGGCCGGCGTCGCCGTGTCGCGCTTCGGGGCGCGGCGCATGATCGTGATCTCCGGGAGCCTCGCGGTGGTCGCCGCTATCGGACTCGGCTACAGCGAGTCGGGGCTGTGGTTCTTCATCGCCCGATTCGTGCAGGGGATCGGCGGCGCCATCATGTGGCCGGCGGGCCTCGCCTGGCTCACGCAGACCGCGCCGCCATCCGAGCGCGGCAAGAGCCTCGGCCTGGGCACGAGCGCGAGCAGCGCCGGCGGCGTCGTGGGCCCGGTGCTCGGCGCGATCGCGCTCACCATGTCGCTGCACCTGATGTTCGGCATTCTGGCCGGTGTCTTCAGCGCACTCGCGCTCGTCATCGGCCTCGCGCGAGTCGAGAACGAAGCAGCGATCCGCCCGACGCACGCGAAGAGCGAGGGCGGCGGACTCCTCCTGGCCCTGCGCTCCTTCGGGCATCCCGACATGTCGATCGGCAACATCCTCATGATCGTCGGCGGCGTCGCGATCGGCGCCTTGCTCACCACCATGCCGATTCTGCTCGCGAAATCGGGTGCGGGCCCAGCCGTGCTCGGCGGCACCTTCCTCTTCGCAGCGGCGGGCAACACCGTCTTCGCTCGGATCGCCGGCGGCATCAGCGACAAGGTCGGCGTCGCGGCGCTGATCATCGTCGGCACGGGCGCGGCGGCGATCCTCTCGCTCGCGCTGGTCCTGCCGCTCTCCATGTGGCCCATGGCCGCGCTCGTTGTGCTGCTGATGTGCGCCGTGCCCGTCTTCCTCATCCCAGGAGTGGCGCTGCTCACCGACGCCGGCCGGGAACGTCGGCTCGACGCGAGCATCTCCTACGGGCTCTCGAACATGACCTACTCGCTCGGCATGGCGATCGGCGCGCTGACCGCCGGGTGGGCGGGGCAGGTCGACGCCGCGCTGCCGGGGTACGTCGCTGCGGGGCTGCTCTTCCTGATGACCGCGACCGTTTGGATCCGCCGGCGTATGAAAACGCGGGGCGCGCGAAGAGAGGAATGACGATGAAACTCGCGACCGTCGAATGGGGCGACCCGCAGGCCGAACCGCTCGTGCTGATTCACGGCGTCGGTGGCAGCCACAGCATGTTCGAGCACGTGGTGGAGGATCGCTGGGCCGCGCGCTTCCACGTGATCGCATTCGATCTGCGCGGGCATGGCGCCTCCGGGTACGATCCACCCTGGGATTTCGGCACCTATGTCGACGACATCATCGAGACCCTGGACGCGCTCGGCATCCAGCAGGCCGATTGGGTCGGTCACTCGTTCGGCGGCAGGCTGATCCTCGAGCTCATCGCCCGCTTCCCCGAGCGCGTGCGCCGCGCCGTGGCGACCGAGCCCGTGATCCGGATCACGCCGGAACTCGCGCACCATCGAGCCGAGCAGGAGCGCGTGGGAGGATCGTGGGACTCCCTCGAAGCCTTCGTCGCGAGCCGTGAGAACACCGGCGACATCGATGTCGAACGCTACATCGCCGACGTGGCGAAGGACTTCGAGCAGCGCGAGGACGGGAGCATCTCGCGCCGCACCGACCAGTGCGCGATCGTGTCGATCTTCGGGCAGTTCGCATCACCGGCACCGCCCCCCGAGACCATCACGGTCCCGCTGATGCTGCTCTACTCGCCGGCGTTCGGCATGGTCACGCGCGAACAGGTCGAGGCGTACCGTCCCTACGTCGAGGAGATCGTCGGCGTTCCGGGCCTGCACGCCGTGCTCGTGAGCGCATATGACGAGACCACCGCTGCGGTCGAGAGGTTCTTGGAGCGATAGCTCCCTGATCGCGCGGTGCCCGGTGGCCGACGCCGCACACGTCCGACTACGCTCGGAGGGGAACCACGTCGCATCCCGAAACGAGGCCTTATGAGCGCGGATCCGGCCGCGGCACCCGCCGTGCCGACGACGGCGCCGAGCCCGCTCGCGTTCACGCCGATCACCACGCGCGACGTGTCCGAGCAGGTGATCCTCGAGCTGGTCAACAGCATCCGGCGTGCGGAACTCGAGCCCGGAGACCGCCTGCCCAATCTGCCCGAACTCGCGGCCGAGCTCGGTGTCGCTCGTGACAACGCCAGGCGCGCGCTCCACGCACTCGCCCGCGAAGGCGTGGTCGAGATCCGCCCGGGGCGCTACGGCGGCACGGTCATGCGCGACCGGTCCGGCATCCCTCGCGCGCTCGAGCGCGTGCTTGGGCCCTCCCTGACGGCCGCGGGCGCCTGGGAGCATCTGATCGAGGCCCGCCGCCTGCTGCAGTCCGCGGCAGCCAGGCTGCTGGCCACCACGGGCAACCCGCGAGGCCTGGCACGGCTCGAGCGGCATCTGAGCGATATGCGCGCGCATGTCGCGGGGGATGCGTACAGCGCCGCGCTCTACGACGGCATCGAGCTCGCGTGCGCGACGGCGGTGCACTGCGGCAACCCGGTGATCGGCGACATGCTGCTGCGGGTGATGGATCGGCTCTCGGTGCTGGGCGTCATGATGCGGATCGACCGCGACTCCGGCGTCGAAGTCGTGACGGGGTCGCTCGACGCCCAGGAGCGGCTCGTCGACGCCATCCGCGCCGGCGACGGGGCCGGTATCGACGCCGCGATGGCCGAGCAGCTGAGGCTGACGACCAGAGTCGTGGACGAGACGCGGGCCTCGGGGTAGCAGCCGGGCCCGGAAGCACGCCTTCCCCCGGGCGGATCGCGCAGGCCTCAGTGGGCGGCGATGACGTCGACGAGCACGCGCGCATCACCGGCAAGGTCGCAGACCTGCGTGAGACGCACGGGCTTCACACCCGGGAACCGGGCATCGAAGGCGGCTCGGAACTCATCCCGGTACGCGCCATCGGCGAGGTAGCAGTTCACCTTCACGACGTCGCCCAGCCCGAGGCCGGCAGCACCGAGCGTCTGGGCGAGTCGATCGAGTGCGACTCCCGTTTCACCGGCGATGCTCTCGGCGCCCGGAACGCGGGCGAGCGCGACCGGGTCGAGCGCGGTCGCGTCGGCGTACACGAGGTCGCCGAAGTCGATGCCGGCGGAATAGGCGTCGGCGCCGGCCTGTGCGGCCGGCAGATGGACCATCTGCGGGTGCGCCCCGCGCGCTGAGGGCCGCGCGGCGATCGCGTCGATCTGCAGCCGCGCATCTCCCACGAGGCCAATCGTGAAGAGGCCGCGCGACGGGTAGGGCGCACCCGGCATGAACTCGACGTACGCGGGGATGAACTCGAAGCGATACTGCTCCTCGCTCAGCCAGACGGTGATCTTCGTGAGATCCTCCAGCCCGAGGTCGGCCTCGGCGAGCACGGCGCGGAGGCGATCCAGAATGATGCGCACCTCATCGCGGATGGTCTCGGCCTCGGCCGCGCGCCGGCGCGTCGCCGGGTCGATCGCGCTGGCGGCCGTGAAGACGAAGTGATCCGTGATCACCCCGGCCGACGGGCCCTGTTCATCGGGCCCGATGAACTGCTTCATGCTGCCGCCTCCTCGCGGTGCGCGACCATGACCTCGAACTCGAGCCGGCAATCGACGGCGATGCCGGCAACGAGCGTCGTGCGCTTCGGCTTCTCGGGCATGTCGGCGAAGAACTCGTCGTAGGCCGCCCACATCTCGGGGATGTACGCCTTGTCATCCGCGTAGGCGATCACGCGGACGACATCGGCCTTCGAACCGCCGATGACGCCGAGCCGGTGCACGACCTCGTCGAGGCAGATCCGCGTCTCCGCCGCGATCGTATCCGCGTCTTCGAGCCGAGTGAGCGTGGTCAGGTTGATGGCCATGGATCCGAAGAACCCGCGCCCGGCCGCAACCGCGATACCGCCCAAACCGAGCCGCGCCATGGCCTCGCGGTCCGATCCCGGAACGTAGAGGAAATCGGTGCCGGCGTTTCGCACCCCGCTCACGCCGCACCACCGGCCGTCGGCCACAGCGAGCGCGTCGCGCCGGTGCGGCGCAGCACCTCGGGGATGACCTCCTCGGCCAACAGGGTGAGGCTGCGCTTTACCAGTTCGAGCGGCGCCTGGCTGAGCCCGAAGAAGAAGTGCTCCCAGCCCTCGTCGTCTGCCATGTGCACCATGCGCTCGACCACCTGATCGGGGGTGCCGATAAAGAGGTAATCGCGCTCCATCATGATGTCGTAGCCCGCCATTCGCCGAAGCCTCGGATCGTCCGGATCCTCGTCGACGTCGAGCCACGCCTGCAGGCCGCGCACGCGGCTGATGATGTCGAAGCGCGCGTTGATCGCGTCTTCCATGACCGCCCGCGCCTCCTTCTCGGTCTCCGCGATGAAGAGCTCGCGCGAAGCCGGTGCGACGGCGAAGGCGTTGAACGGCCGTCGACCGATCTTCTCGCACTCCTCGTCGTAGGCCGCGTTCAGCCGTCGCAGCTTTTCGCCCGAGGGGTGGCTCGTGATGAAGCCGAGTCCCTGATGCGCCGCGAGACGGACGCCTGCATCCTGCTGCGAGACGGCCCAGAGCGGCATCTCGGGCTGCACCGGCTGCGGGATGATCGGCAGGCTCGTGACCGTGCCATCCGCGTCGCGGTACGGATCGTACGCGGTGCCTCCCGGCCACGTCAGGCCCGGCGGTGGGATCTGGTACCGTTCGCCGTGATGCACGAACTTCTCGGCCGTCCACGCCTGCTTCACGATGTCGAGGTGCTCCTGGAAGATTGCCCGGCTCTTCTCCTCATCGGCGCGGTCGGCCTCGGGGTTGAGGTTCACGATCTCGCCCTTCAGTATCCCGCGACCCACCGCGATGTCGACGCGTCCGTGGGAGAAGTGATCGAGCATCGCGACGTCTTCGGCCAGGCGGATCGGGTGCCAGAGCGGCAGGCCGATCGCGGCAACGCCGAGCCGGATGTTCTTGGTCCTCATGGCCAGGTCGGTGTGCAGCATGAGCGGGTTCGGCAGCTGATCCGTGGCCTCCGCATCGAAGTGGTGCTCACCGAGCCAGAATCCGTCGAGGCCGAGCTCATCGCAGTGCACGGCGATCTCACGGGCATCATCCACGAGCGTGTCCCAGGGCCTCGGAGTGCCACGGTTGGCGAGTACGTGCAGCAGGTCGAATCTCATAGCGGACCTCCTCATATCGTCGTATGGGCGCGCTGACGCTGCGCGATTCTAAAGGTTCAGTAGTTGCACCTTATCGTGCATACTACACGGTCGGTAACGCTTCGCGTCAAGCCTCGATCCCGACATCCTTCGCACCAGCGCACTTGACAGGGCTTCGGTCATCGAATAACATACTGATCGGTATGTAGAGGAGAATCATGACGAAGCACATCAGCATCCCCGACCACAACGAGACCTCCCCGAAGCGATCCTCCGGCGCGACAGCGGGCGCGTTCACCTTCGTCACGGTCGACGCGCTCGACCCCGAGACGGGCCGCCGCGTCGCGGAGGCCGACACCATCGAGAACGAGGTCAAGGTGCTCTTCAAGCGCGCCGATGCCGCGCTCGCCGAGGCCGGCCTGAGCCGCAAGGACCTCGTGAAGTCGACCTGCTGGATCTCCGACGAGGCCCACCGGTTCGACTTCCTCTACGCCTACCGCGATGAGTGCGCGACGGGCGTGTACCCGCAGCGCATCACCATGTCGGTGGGCCTGCCCGGCGACTGCCGCGGCGCCATCGAGTTCGTCGCCGTCGCCCAGTAGGGCGCACCCCGCCCATCCGCCGGGCGCAGCCCGCCCATCCGATCGCAGGACGCGAAGCGCGCCGCTACGGCAATCGATCTGCACTGAACAAGCCCAAATCCGCGATTCGGGCTTGTTTGCTGCAGATCACTTGTCGAATGCCGGGTTTCGCCCGTCTGGTTTCGCCCGTGACGACGCTCTTGGTGCGCGAGTGGATCCTGCGACTCCGTTCGCTTCGCTCACTCCGCGCAGGATGACGAGAGAGTAAGGGCGCGACCGCGCAGGATGACGGGGCGCAGCGAGACGCAGAAGCCGGCTACGCGGCCAGGCCGTCGAGAATCATCGTCGCGAAGACCTCGCCGATCTCGCGCGGCGACAGCGGGCCCGACATCGTCATCCACGTGTGCGACCACGCCGCCATGCCGATGATGCCGAAGGCGACGATGCGCGTCGGTCCGAGGTCGCGGAAGACGCCTTCCTCGACGCCCTGAGCGACCAGGTCGAACAGGTAGTTCGCGAACTCGTCGCGTTTCGCCCGTATCTGACCGAACGACTCCTGATCGATGAACCGCTGCTCGTGCAGGTAGATCGTGATCTCCGACTTGTAACGGCCGATCGGCTCCATCATCACCTCGACGATGAAGCGGCGCAGCTTCTCATCCGTCGGGATATCGCGGCCCATCACCTCGCGGGCGAGCTCGAGCTGCACATCGATGAATCCGTCGTGGATGTCGTGCAGCAGGTCTTCCTTGCTGTCGAAGTAGTGGTAGAACGCGCCCTTGGTGCGCTCCGCCCGATCCACGATCTGCTGCACGCTCGTGACGTCGTACCCGTACTCCTCGAACAGGGCGACCGCGCTGCTGAGCAGCGCCTGCCTGGTCGCGTTCGGGTCGCGCTGCACCCGTTTGGTGCCGCCCGCCGCCTTCTTCGCCACGAGGCCTCCTTCGTTCGGGATCGATACCGTCAGGAACGACTCTACATTCTTGTCGGTCTGATCAAAGAACCCGCGCGCGGGTTCACGAGATCGGCGCGAGCTTCGCCCACAGCTTCCCGCCGCCGGCCACGGCGTCCCGCGCGATCCAGGCGTCCCAGTCGCGCGCCGATCCAAACTCGTCGCGCCAGAGCAGCGGCGGCAGCGTGAACCGATGGAGGTCGTGCTCGAGGGTGGTGCCCATGGCGCCCAGCACCTGGTGCGCGTTGCGCGTCACGGGCTCGACGGCGTGCGCCGCGCACGACTTCGCCACGGCGATGGCGCGCTCGACCTCGACGGTCGGTTCCCCGGCCTCGAGCCAGGCGACGACGGCCCACTCAACGGCCGCCGCGGCGACCGCGGCCTCGGCGGACGCGTCGGCGAGCAGCGCCTGCACGGCCTGGAACCGCGTGAGCGGACGCCCGAACTGCACGCGCACGGCGGCGTGCCCCGCCGCTTCGGTCACGCAGCGATCGAGGGCGCCCACGATCTGCACCGAGCGCGCGAGCGCGCCGCGCAGCCAGAGCTCACGGGCCACGTCGGCCGGGATCGCCACGGGCTGCGGGGCAGCCGCATTGAGCCTGATCCCCGACCGCGCCTCGGCGGCCGTGTACTCGGTCGACACGATGTCAAAGTCCATGGCCGCGAGGTCGATCACGGTTCCGCCCGCAAAGGCGCCGCCCCCCGCATCCAGCCGCACGGCGAGCAGTCGTTCGACGCCCTCGGCAACGGGCGCCGAGAAGGCATCACCGGGAGCCGGGGCACCAGCGGTCGCTCCGGGGAGGATCACGAGGCTCGTCGGGCCGGTCACCGGAGGCAGGTCGGCCTGCTCGGTCAGCCATGCGGCGAGCAGGTCGTGCTCGGCGTAGGGCACGGCGACCCCGTGGCCGCCGACCGCGTACAGCAGCGCCACGGCCTCGGCGAGCGAGGCGCCGCTGCCGCCGCGATCCTCGGACGCGGTCAGCTGCGCGAACCCCATCTCATCGAGTTGCTCCCACGCCTCCGCGTCGAACCCGCGCTGCGCGTCCGCCCGCTCGCGCTCCGCGAGCTCGCGCCCGAAGAAGCTGCGGACCATGTCCTGGAAATCGGGGTCGGCCCCGCACTCAAGCGGCATACTGCTTCTCCAATCCTCGGGCGACGATGCCGCGCAGAATCTCATTCGTTCCACCGCGCAGGGTGAATCCGGCCCGGCGCATCAGAGCCGAGCGCGACAGCCGCGCCAGCTCCGTATCGTCACCGAGCTCGTGCGCCCAGGTCGCGGTGTAGTCGGCGAGGTCGCCCTCGAGGCCGGTGCCGAGAATCTTGACCATCGCGGCGGTCAGCTCGACCGGCTCGTCCTTCTGCAGACGCTTCGCCACGTCGGCGGAGAGCCGGCGCAGCCCCGTCAGGCGCGCGATATAGCGGCCGAGCTCGGGCTCCGGATCGACGCCGTCGGCGGCGAGCGCCTCGGTCAGCCGCGCGAGCGCCGGGAAGCTCGACATGATCCGCTCGGGCCCGCTGCGCTCGAACTTCAGCTCGCTCGTCACCTGCTTCCAGCCTTCGCCGAGCGTGCCGAGCAGGTCGGAGTCGGGCACGAACGCGCCGTCGAAGACCACCTCGTTGAAGTGCGCGCTCCCATCGAGAGAGAGGATCGGGTTCACGGTCACGCCGTCACCACGCAGGTCGACGATCAGCTGGCTGAGCCCGGTGTGCCGGTCGCCTTCCGTCGCCGGCGACGTGCGCACCAGCGCGAAGAAACCGTGGGCCTTGTGCGCGTTCGACGTCCACACCTTCGTGCCGTAGAGCCGCCAGCCACCATCGACCTTCTCGGCGCGCGTCTGCACGCTCGCGAGGTCCGAACCGGAGTCGGGCTCCGACATGCCGATCGCGAAGTAGAGCTCGCCGGCCGCGATGCGGGGCAGGTAGCGCTGCTTCTGCTCCTCGGTGCCGTATTTCAGCAGCCCGGGAGCGATCTGGCGGTCCGAGATCCAGTGCGCCGCCACGGGGGCACCGGCCGCGAGCAGCTCCTCGGTGACGATGAAGCGCTCCATAAAGGATCGCCCGTGGCCGCCGTACTCGACGGGAATGGTCATTCCGACCCAACCTTGGGCCGCAAGCGTGCGGCTGAACTCCGCATCGAACCCGCTCAGCCAACCGTCGACGATGGGCTGGAACGCCCCGGTCTCGATCTGCTGCGCGAGAAACGTGCGCACCTCTGAGCGCAGTTGTTGCAGTTGCGCCTCGTCGACGTCGCTCACCGTGACCTCGTTTCTATCAAACTGACTAGTCGGTATGTTATGCGGCACCCGCGATTCTTGTCAACGCACGGGCGCGGCCGCGGACGCACTCACACGCGTTCAAGAATCATAGCGTTCGCCATGCCGCCGGCCTCGCAGATGGCCTGCAGCCCGTAGCGCTGCCCCGTGCGGCGCATGCGGTGCACGAGGGTGGTCGTGAGGCGCGCGCCCGAGCAGCCGAGCGGGTGCCCGAGCGCGATCGCGCCACCATCGGGGTTCAGCCGTTCCGGGTCAGCCTGGATGTCGGCGAGCCACGCGAGCGCCACGGAGGCGAACGCCTCGTTCACCTCGTAGCTCTCGATCTCGTCGATTGCGAGCCCCGCGCGGCTGAGGGCCAGCTGCGTGGCACTGATGGGCCCGGTGAGCATCAGCACGGGGTCGACGCCCGTCACCGCGAAGCTGCGGAAGCGCGCGAGCGGTTCGAGGCCGAGCTCGGAGGCGCGCTCCGGCGTCATGATGAGGAGTGCCGAGGCGCCGTCCGAGATCTGCGAGGCGTTGCCCGCGGTGACCACG
>JAGQTL010000134.1 GCA_020439035.1 Leucobacter sp.
GCGATACGTTCCAGTTCCATCGCCACTTCCAGCAGCGGGTCGTCCTTGATGCCGAGTTCGCCGAGCACCTCGTGGGTGGTCTTCTGCATGATCTTGGCGCGCGGAACGTAGTTCTTGTAGACGCGGTGACCGAAGCCCATGAGCTTCACCCCGTCCTTCTTGTTCTTGACCTTCTCGACGAAGGCGGCGACGCCCTCGCCCGAATCCCGGATCTGGGCGAGCATGTCGAGCACGGCCTCGTTCGCGCCGCCGTGGAGCGGACCGGAGAGCGCGTTGATCCCGGCGGACACCGACGAGAACATATTGGCGCCGGTCGAGCCCACGAGTCGCACCGTGGAGGTCGAGGCGTTCTGCTCGTGATCCGCGTGCAGGATGAGGAGCTTGTCGAGCGCGTCGACCAGCACCGGGTTCATCACGTAGTCCTCGGCGCGGTTGCCGAAGTTCAGTCGCAGGAAGTTCTCGACGAAGCTGAGCGTGTTGTCGGGGTAGAGGAACGCCTGCCCGATCGACTTCTTGTGCGCATAGGCGGCGAGCACCGGGAGCTTCGCGAGGAGGCGGATGGTGTTCACGTGCACGAACTCGGGCACCGTGGTGTCGAGCGAGCTCTCGTAGTAGGTCGACATGGTCTGCAGCCCGCCCGAGAGCACGGCCATCGGGTGCGCCGTGTGCGGCACCGCCTCGAAGTAGTAGCGCATGTCCTCGTGCAGCAGGGTGTGCCGGCGGATCTCGGTGTTGAACTCGGCGAGCTGATCGGCGGTCGGCAGTTCGCCGTAGATCAGCAGGTAGGCGACCTCGATGAAGGTCGACTTCGCCGCGAGCTCTTCGATCGGATACCCGCGATAGCGAAGGATGCCCTCGCCGCCGTCGATGTACGTGATCGCCGACTTCGTCGAAGCCGTGTTGACGTAGCCGTAGTCGAGGGCCGTGCATCCCGTCTGCCGGGTCAGCGTGCTGATATCGATGGCCGGATTGCCCTCGGTGGCGCGCAGGATCGGGAATTCGGCTTCACGGCCATCCACCGTGAGTTTCGCGGTTTCGCTTCGGCCCGGCGTCGTTTCGGTCACGTCGTCTCCTTGTGGGTCACTACGGGTACTCACCGCCGGGTACGGCGCCTCGCACTGCATCCAGTCTATCCAGCGTTCGCAGAACGCGGAGTCGACCGCTGTCGGAACCCCCAGATTATCTTGAAATCGAGAGAAATGCGACTTGCGAGGCCGGGCCGTTCAGCCGCGCAGGCGCCGCGCGGCCTCGGCGATCTCGGCATCGGTCGCCGTCAGCGAGAGCCGCACGTGACGCGGAGAGGCGTCGCCGTAGAAGACGCCGGGCCCGACCAGGATCCCCGATCGCGCGAAATCGGCGACGCATTCCCAGGCATCCGCACCCCGCGTGACCCAGAGATAAAGGCCCGCCTCGCTCCCGTCAATGCGGTAGCCCGCCGCCTCGACCGCGGGCAGCAGCTGCGCACGCCGCGCGCGGTACCGCTCCCGCTGCTCGGCCACGTGCGCGTCGTCCCCGAGCGCCGCGGTCATCGCCGCCTGCACGGGCCCCGGCGGCATCAGCCCGGAGTGCTTGCGCACGTTCGTCAGCTCCGAGATCAGCGCCGTGTCGCCGGCCACGAACGCGGCCCGATACCCCGCGAGGTTCGACTGTTTGCTCAACGAATACGCGAGCAGCACGCCGCGGTGATCCTCGCCGACCACGCGGGGATCGAGGACCGAGGGGATCCGCTCCGCGTCCCACGGCGATTCCCAGCCCAGCTCCGCGTAGCACTCGTCGCTCACGATCACCGCACCGAGTTCGCGTGCACGCGAGACCGCCCGGCGCAAGGCCTCGACCCCCAGCACGCGGCCGTCCGGGTTCCCCGGCGAGTTCACCCAGACCAACCGCGTGTGCGCCGGCCACTCCGACGGGTCGTCGGCGGCGACCGCTTCGGCGCCGACCAGCGCCGCACCCATCGCATACGAGGGATACGCCACCCGCGGGTGCACCACGGCCTCGCCGGCGCCGATGCCGAGCAGGAACGGAAGCAGCGCGACCAGCTCCTTCGACCCGATGGTCGGCAGCACGGCCGACGATGCGACGCTCACGCCGCGGCGCCGGTGCAGCCAGCCCACGATGGCCTCGCGCAGGGCCAGGGTTCCGGCGGTCGCCGAGTACGCGTGGGCGTCGGTCGCCGCCGCGAGCGCCACGCGCACGACCTCGGGCGTCGGATCGATCGGCGAGCCGACCGAGAGATCGATCATGCCGCCGGGGTGCGCGCGCGCCAGCTCCGCGTAGGGGGCGAGCGCGTCCCAGGGGTATTCGGGCAGCGGGCCGCGCAGCGAGGGCATGCCGGCGGTTAGACGTTCTGCGGCGGCAGCGCCGCGACGATCGGGTGGTCGAAGTCGTAGACTCCGACCTTGGCCGCGCCGCCGGGGGATCCGATCTCGTCGAAGAACTCGACGTTGACCGTGTAGTACTCGGCCCACTCGCTCGGCAGGTCGTCCTCGTAGTAGATGGCCTCGACCGGACAGACCGGCTCACATGCTCCGCAGTCCACGCACTCGTCGGGATGGATGAAGAGCATCCGGGCGCCCTCATAGATGCAATCGACCGGACATTCCTCGATGCAGGCCTTGTCCTTGATGTCGACGCAGGCTTCGGTGATGACGTACGTCACGAAGGTCTCCTCGATGTCCTCTTGGGTTTGGTACAGGCGGGTAGCGGGCGGGCGAGCACCAGTATCCGATGCCAGGCCCGGGATCACCGAATTAGTCTGCCCTAAGCAGCATCCGGCGACGCCACCCGGCCGGACGTGTCCCTCCCCGCAATGCGTTCACGCAGCCCGCGTGGCGTAGGTGGTCGTGCGCTGGCGGGCGGGTCGGCCGATTCCCTCGGCGATCGACACCAGTTCGGCCACGGTCTTGGCCGATCCGTGCTCCGAGCCGGCCATTCGGGAGATGGTCTCCTCCATCAGCGTGCCCCCGAGGTCGTTGGCGCCGCCGGACAGCATCACCTGGCTGCGCTGCACGCCCAGTTTCACCCAGCTGGTCTGGATCTGCGGGATCCGGCCGTGCAACATGATCCGGGCCAGCGCGTGGACGGCACGGTTGTCCCGGTGGGTCGGACCGGGCCGCGCGGCGCCGGCCAGGTACAGCGGCGAGGACTGGTGCACGAACGGCAACGGGACGAACTCGGTGAACCCGCCGGTGCGATCCTGGATGCGACGCAGGACGTTGAGGTGAGCGACCCAGTGCTCCGGCCGGTCGACGTGGCCGTACATCATCGTCGAACT
>JAGQTL010000135.1 GCA_020439035.1 Leucobacter sp.
AGCCTCGCCTTCGACACGATCTTCGCCGAGGGCCAGCGGCGCTATGTCGAGAGCCTGAGCGCCTACGCGCGGCAGTTCCTCGGCCAGGTCGATCGCCCCGACGTCGACTTCATCGAGGGGCTGAGCCCCGCCGTCAGCATCGATCAGAAGTCGACGAATCGCAATCCGCGAAGCACGGTCGGCACCATCACCGAGATCTACGACTACATGCGGTTGCTGTGGGCGCGAGTCGGGCTCCCGCACTGCGCGACCTGCGGCGAACCGATCAGGTCGCAGACGGTGCAGCAGATCGCGGACACTCTGATGGAGTTGCCCGAGCGCACCCGCTTCCAGGTGCTCGCGCCGGTCGTGAGCAAGAAGAAGGGCGAGTTCGTCGAGCTGTTCCAGGACCTCGCGGCGAGCGGATACAGCCGCGCGCTGGTGGATGGGGAACTGGTCCAGCTGAGCGAGCCGCCGGCGCTCAAGAAGCAGGTGAAGCACGACATCGCCGTCGTGATCGACCGCCTCGTCGCGGGCCCGGATGTGCTCGGCCGGCTCACGGACTCGCTCGAAACGGCGCTCAAGCTCGCCGGCGGCGTCGTGGCGATCGATTACGTGGACCGGGAATCCGACGCGAGCGATCGTACGCAGCTCTTCAGCGAGCAGCTGAGCTGCCCGAACCGGCACCCGGTCGCCCTGACCGAGATCGAGCCGCGCACCTTCTCGTTCAACGCACCCTTCGGCGCGTGCCCGGCCTGCAGCGGCCTCGGCACGAGCATGTCGGTCGACGAGGATCTGGTGCTCGGCGATCCCTCCCTGAGCCTCGATGACGGGGTCATCGTGCCGTGGACGAGCCAGGGCAAGAGCCTCTACAACTACTACGCGAAGCTGCTGAAGGGCCTCGCGAACGATCTCGATTTCGAGCTCGGCACGCCGTGGCGGGATCTGCCCGAGAACGTTCGCGAGGCCGTGCTCTACGGCAACGACTTCAAGGTGAACGTGCGGTGGCGCAACCGGTTCGGCCGAGAGGTGAAGTACTCGAGCGGGTTCGAGGGCGTCATCCCGTTCATCGAGCGGCAGTACGCGGAGGCCGAGAGCGACAACCGTCGCGAGCGCTGGGCCGAGTTCCTGCGCGAGGTTCCCTGCCACGTGTGCCACGGGGCGCGGCTGAAGCCCGAGGTCCTCGCGATCACGGTGAACGGCGAATCGATCGCCGCCGTCGGGGAGTTGAGCCTCCTCAACGCGCAGCGCTTCTTCAACGAGGTCGAGCTGAGCGACCGCGAGGCGAAGATCGCGGCGCAGGTGCTGCGCGAGATCAGGCTCCGCTTCGACTTCCTCATCGAGGTCGGCCTCGGATATCTCACCCTGGCTCGTGCGGCAGGCACGTTGAGCGGTGGTGAGGCGCAGCGGATCCGCCTGGCCACCCAGATCGGCTCGGGGCTCACCGGGGTGCTCTACGTGCTCGACGAACCCAGCATCGGCCTGCATCAGCGGGACAACCGGCGTCTCGTCGAGACGCTGATGAAGCTGCGCAACCTCGGCAACACTCTCATTGTGGTCGAGCACGACGAGGAGACGATCGAGGCCGCCGACTGGATCGTCGATATCGGACCGGGCGCCGGCGTCGAAGGCGGCACCGTCGTGCACTCCGGAGACCTCGCTTCGCTGCTCGGGAACACCGCCTCGATCACCGCCGATTTCCTCGCGGGTCGGCGTGCGATCGCGACGCCGGCCACGCGCCGGAAGCGGGCGAAGGGCCGCGAGCTGAAGGTGTTCGGCGCGCGATCCAACAACCTGCAGAACATCGACGTCGCGTTCCCGCTCGGCGTGATGACGGCGGTCACGGGCGTGAGCGGCAGCGGTAAGAGCACGCTCGTGAACGACATCCTCTATCGCGTGCTCGCCAATCAGCTCAACGGCGCACGGCTCGTGCCCGGCAAGCACACGCGGGTCACCGGTCTCGAGCACCTCGACAAGGTCGTGCACGTCGACCAGGCCCCGATCGGCCGCACCCCGCGTTCGAACCCGGCCACCTACACGGGCGTGTTCGACAAGATTCGCACGCTGTTCGCGGAAACCCCTGAAGCGAAGATCCGCGGCTACCTGCCCGGGCGCTTCAGCTTCAACGTGAAGGGCGGGCGGTGCGAGGCGTGCGCGGGCGATGGCACGCTGAAGATCGAGATGAACTTCCTCCCCGACGTGTACGTGGCTTGCGAGGTCTGCGGCGGGCAGCGCTACAACCGCGAGACCCTGCAGGTGCGCTACAAGGGCAAGAACATCTCAGAGGTGCTCGACATGCCCATCGCCGAGGCGGCGGAGTTCTTCGAGCCCATCTCGAGCATCCACCGCTACCTCCAGACGCTCGTCGACGTCGGGCTGGGCTACGTGCGCCTCGGGCAGAGCGCTACCACGCTCAGCGGCGGCGAGGCCCAGCGCGTGAAGCTCGCGACCGAACTGCAGAAGCGATCGAACGGGCGCAGCATCTACGTGCTCGACGAGCCGACCACCGGCTTGCACTTCGAAGACGTGCGCAAGCTGCTGCTCGTACTGAACGGCCTTGTGGAGAAGGGCAATACCGTGATCACGATCGAGCACAACCTCGACGTGATCCGCAGCTGCGACTGGGTGATCGACCTCGGGCCCGAGGGCGGCAGTGGCGGCGGCACCGTGCTCGCAACGGGGACACCCGAGCAACTCGCCAAGGTGGCGGAAAGCCACACGGGCCGTTTCCTCTCCGAGGCGCTGGCGAAGCACCCGGGCGCCGGGCGGCGGTGAAGCGCGTTCGCATGGACGGGAGCGGTTCGGATACGGGGGCCTCGCGGGCCGCGGAGACCGAGGATCGGCGTGCCTCGTTCCGTCCCGCTGCGGGGGAGATCCCGACGAGCCCCGGCGTCTACCGGTTCTCGGACCGGCACGGCCGCGTGCTCTACATCGGCAAGGCGAAGAATCTGCGGGCCAGGCTCGCGAACTACTTCCAGCCCCTCCACTCCATCCCTCAGCGCACCCGTCGCATGCTCGCGCTCGCGGCGCGCGTCGATTGGACGGTCGTCGCGACGGATACCGAATCCCTCGTCCTCGAACACACGTGGATCACCGAGTTCCAGCCGCCGTTCAACGTCCAGTTCAAGGACGACAAGACCTACCCGTACCTCGCGGTGACGCTGCGGGACGAGGCGCCCCGCCTGCTGATCACGCGGAACGAGAAGATCCGCGGCGCCCGCTATTTCGGCCCGTACCCCAAGGTCTGGGCGCTGCGCGAGACGACCGCGCTCCTGCAGCAGGCGTTTCCCATTCGCACGTGCAACGACGCCGACTATCGCCGCGCGATGCGCAGTGGCAAGCCGTGCCTCGCCGGGCAGATCGGCCGCTGCCTCGGCCCGTGCAGCGGGCTCGTCGGGGTCGAGGAGCACCGGCGGCGGGTTGAGGAACTGGTGGCCTTCCTCGGCGGCGGCGATGCCTCGCACCTGCGCGCACTGCAGCGCGCCATGCGGGATGCCGCGGCCGAGCAGCGCTACGAGGATGCCGCGCGCCTACGCGATCAGGCCGTTGCGGTCGAGCACGTCATGGAGAAGAACTCGGTCGCGCTGCCGCTCGACGCCGACCTCGACGTCTTCGGGTTGCGCTCCGACGAGCTGAGCGCGGCCGCCCACCAGTTCATCATCCGAGGCGGACGGATCCGAGGCGAGCGCAGCTGGATCGTCGACGTGGAGCTCGACGATGCGCCGAGCACGCTCCTCGAGCAGGTCGTGCAGAGCGCCTACGAGGGGGACCGCGAGCCGCCGCCCGAGATCCTCGTGCCCGTGCTGCCGGATGGGGCCGCGGCGCTCGAAACCGCGCTGCGGGCGCGCCGCCCCCGCGGCGGTCGCGTGCGGTTGCGCGTGCCGGAGCGGGGCGACAAGGCCCAGTTGATGGATCGCGCCACGCTCAATGCCGGCGAGCACCTGCTGCGCCACAAGCTCAAGCGGGCGGCGGACATCACCGCGCGCACCGACGCGCTCGTCGAGCTGCAGTCGTCGCTCGGCATGTCCGAGGCGCCGCTCCGCATCGAATGCATCGATGTCTCGCACCTGCAGGGCACCGGCGTCGTCGCCTCTCTCGTCGTCTTCGAGGACGGCCTGCCCGCGAAGGGCGCCTACCGCAAGTACCGGATCGAGCACACGCGCGACGACACCGAGAGCATCTACCAGGTCGTGTCGCGGCGCGCGGCGCAACTGAATGAACAGCGGAACCGCGCTCGAGAGGACCCGGAGGCGCGCGCAGCGGCCGGCCGCTATCGGGACCGGCCCCAGCTGCTCATCGTCGACGGCGGTGTGCCGCAGGTGGCAGCGGCGCAGCGGGCACTGACCGAGGCCGGCATTGACGACGTGTTCCTCGTGGGGGTCGCCAAGCGTCTGGAGGAGCTCTGGCTGCCCGACGATCCGTTCCCCGTGATCCTGCCGCGGGGGAGCGAGGCGCTGTTCCTCGTGCAGCGGGCGCGCGACGAGGCGCACCGGTTCGCCATCAGCTTTCAGCGCCAGCGCCGCAGCACGGCAATCGCGAGCCGGCTCGCCGAGGTGCCCGGCCTCGGGCCCAAGCGCGTGAAGGCGCTTCTGAAGCATTTTGGCTCGGTGCAGCGCCTGCGCGCCGCGTCGGCGGAGGAGATCGCGGCGGCGCCCGGCGTCGGCCCGGCGCTCGCCGAGACCGTGCGGGAGCACCTCGACGCCGAGGGCCTCGTCGGAACGGACGGGAGCGCGATCGAGAGCACGGCCGAGCCGTCTAGACTGAGTAGCGCAGTATCCGAAGCCGAGACAGAGGGGAGCGAGCAGTGAACCAGCGTCGGAATCGGCAGGAGATCTTGATCGTTACCGGGATGTCCGGTGCCGGGCGCAGCACCGTCGCCAACGCGCTCGAGGATCTCGGCTGGTACGTGGTCGACAACCTGCCGCTGCAGATGCTGAAGACGCTGGCCGACATGGCGGATCGCTCCGGCGGGGCGCTGCCGAGGATCGTCGCCGTCGTCGACATCCGCGGCCGGGATCTCTTCGCCGACGTCCAGGAAACGGTGGACGAACTGCGCGACGGCGCGACGGTTCGCGTCGTGTTCCTCGATGCCACGGACGACATTCTGGTGCGGCGCTACGAGGCCGTGCGGCGCCCGCACCCGTTGCAGGCCGAGGGCACGCTGCTCGACGGCATCAGGCTCGAGCGGGAGCGCCTCCACGAGCTGCGCGCCTCCGCCGATGTGGTCATCGACACCTCGCGCTACAACGTGCACGACCTCTCCACCGCAACGCGCGAACTGTTCAGCGACGAGGACACGCCGGGGCTCCAGCTCTCGGTGCTCAGCTTCGGCTTCAAGTACGGCGTGCCGACCGACGTCGACCTGATGGTCGACATGCGATTCCTGCCCAACCCGTTCTGGGAGCCCGAACTGCGCGCCCTCACGGGCGTCGACCCGGAGGTCAAGGACTTCGTGCTCAGTCGCGAAGGAACCGAGGAGTTCCTCTCGAACTACGTCGCGGCGCTGCAGCCGGTGCTCGCCGGCTATCAGCGCGAGAACAAGCGGCACGTGTCGCTCGCCGTCGGCTGCACGGGCGGGAAGCACCGTTCGGTCGCCATGGCGCGCGAACTCGCTGACCGGCTCGCGTCGCTGCCGGGCGTGAGCGTGAGCCTCCGGCATCGCGACCTCGGCCGCGAATGATCGCAGGGGCTTCCGGCTTCGGTTCACGCCCCGCCTCCGACCTCCAACGACCAGCCACTTCGAAAGGAATCACGTGCCCTCGACCCCGGATGTGAAGCATGAACTCATCGGCATCCCGGTGCAGCACACCGGTGAGCGCATTTCGGAGCTCGCGACGATCCTGAGGCTGGCGGGCGGGCTGCACACCATTTCGGGCCGGATCGCGCTCGAGGCCGAGCTCCACACGCCGGCGATCGTGCAACGGGTGCGCAAGGATCTCGCCGAGATCTACGGGGTGCGCTCCGAAGCCAAGCAGATGCCCGCCGCCAGCACCCGTCCGGGGGCGCCGCAGTTCGTCGTGCGCGTGCTCGACGGCGAGACCCTCGCGCGGCAGCTCGGTCTGCTCGATCAACGCCGGCGCCCGATCCGCGGCCTGCCGAACCGCCTGACCACCGGCGCGCCCCACGAGCTCGCTGCCGTGTGGCGGGGCGCCTTTCTCGCCCGGGGATCGATCACGCCCCCCGGCCGTTCCGCAAGCCTCGAGATCGTCTGCCCCACGAATGAGACGGCGATGGCGCTCGTCGGCGCCGCCGGGAGGCTCGGCATCACGGCGAAGAGCCGTGAGATCCGCGGGCAGCACAAGGTGCTCATCCGCGACAGCGAGGCGATCGGCACCATGCTGGGGGCGATGGGGGCTTCCGAGGCCCGGGCCGAGTGGGAAGAACTGCGCAAGGCCCGGGAGACGCGCAACACCGCCAACCGCCTGGTGAATTTCGACGACGCGAACCTCCGCCGCTCGGCGCAGGCCTCGGTCGCGGCCTGCGCGCGCGTGGAGCGGGCGCTCGAGATCCTGGGCGACGACATCCCGGAGCACCTGCGCTACGCGGGCGAGTTGCGGCTCGGGCACCGCGAGGCGAGCCTCGATGAGCTGGGCGCGCGGGCCGAGCCTCCGCTCACGAAGGACGCCGTCGCCGGGCGCATCCGCCGGTTGCTCGCGATGGCGGACAAGGCCGCGGACGACCGGGGGATTCCGAACACCGAGGCGAATCTGCCCGACGAACTCGACGAGCTCTAGCGCGTTCTGCGCCGCGCACGCCGCGTGAACGCTACGCGCGAACAGCCCGGATGCATGGTGCCCCCCGCGGAATAGACTGGAAGAACACACGAAATGGAGAAGGAGCCCATCATGGCCGAATACACGCTGCCCGAACTGCCCTACGATTACGCGGCGCTCGAACCGCACATCAGCGGGAAGATCATGCAGCTGCATCACGACAAGCACCACCAGGCCTACGTCACGGGGGCGAACGCGGCGGTCGCCGCGCTGGCGGAGGCGCGCGAGAGCGGCAATCTGGCCAACGTGAACAAGCTCGAGAAGGATCTCGCGTTCAACCTGGGCGGTCACGTCAACCACAGCATCTTCTGGAACAACCTGTCGCCCGAGGGCGGGGAGCGCCCCGAGGGCGAGCTCGCCGCGGCGATCGACGAGTTCTTCGGCGACTTCGAGAAGTTCCAGGCGCAGTTCACGGCGACGGCGCTCGGCGTGCAGGGCTCCGGCTGGGCCGTGCTCGCGTGGGACGCGCTCGGCCAGCGGGCGAACATCGTCCAGCTGTTCGACCAGCAGGGCAACCTGCCCGCCGGCACGGTTCCCCTGCTGATGCTCGACGTCTGGGAGCACGCCTACTACCTCGACTACCTGAACGTCCGCGCCGACTACGTCAAGGCGTTCTGGAACATCGCGAACTGGCAGGATGTCGCCGGGCGCTTCGCCGCGGCCCGGTCGCAGACCCCCGGCCTGATCTGATCCTCCTGGGGCGGGTCGGCTCTCGGGAGCCGCCCCGCCGCACCTTGTTCACCCGCGGCCGTGCACGGCTGCGCACGACCGCACCCCCGCGAAGGAGCCTCATGCGGACCATCGAATCCCTCGGCGATCTGCGTTCGCGCACCGTACTCGTGCGCTGCGACCTGAACGTGCCCCTCGACGGAGACACGATCACCGATGACGGGCGCATCCGCGCATCGCTCACCACGATCCGCGAGCTTCGCGACGCCGGCGCACGACTGGTCCTGCTGAGCCACCTCGGCCGGCCGAAGGGAGCGCCTGAGGCTCGCTACTCACTCGCGCCGGTGGCCGCCCGCATGGCCGAACTCCTGGAGGCCCCGGTCGCCTTCACCGGAACGACCATCGGCGACGCCGCCGAGGCGGCACGCGCCCGGCTTCGCGACGGCGACGTGCTGCTGCTCGAGAATCTGCGCTTCCACCCGGGGGAGACGAGTTCGGACGCGCCGGCACGCGCGGCGTTCGCGTCGGAACTCGCCCGGGGAGCCGACGCCTTCGTCTCCGACGGCTTCGGCGTCGTGCACCGCAGGCAGGCCAGCGTCTACGAGCTGGCGCAGGCGCTCCCGAGCGCTGCCGGGCGTTTGGTCGAGGCCGAACTCGGGGTGCTCCGTCGCCTCACCGACGACCCCGCGCGCCCCTATACGGTCGTGCTCGGCGGCTCCAAGGTCAGCGACAAGCTCGGGGTGATCTCGCACCTGCTCGAGCGCGTCGACACGCTGCTCATCGGCGGAGGCATGCTCTTCACCTTCCTCGCCGCGCAAGGCCACGCCGTCGGCGGGAGCCTGCTCGAGGCCGATCAGCTCGAGACCGTGCGCGGGTACCTCGCCGAGGCCGAGCGCCGCGGCGTTCGCATCGTGCTGCCGAGCGACGTGGTCGTCGCAGAGGCATTCGCCGCCGATGCCGCGCACGAGGTCGTGCCCGCGGATCGGATCGAGTCGAGCCGGTTCGGCGCCGCGGGGCTCGGTCTCGACATCGGGCCGGAAAGCGCTCGAGCCTTCGCCCGGGCCATCGAGGAGGCCGCGACGATCTTCTGGAACGGGCCCATGGGCGTCTTCGAGATGCCCGCCTTCGCCGCGGGCACGCGCGCGGTGGCCCGCGCGCTCACCGAGACCGACGGTTTCTCGGTCGTCGGCGGCGGCGACTCGGCGGCGGCTGTGCGCGCACTGGGCTTCACGGACGACCAGTTCGGGCACATCTCCACCGGCGGCGGTGCCAGCCTCGAATATCTGGAGGGCAAAGCGCTGCCCGGGCTGGAGGTGCTCGCATGAGCGCGACGGTGCGCGTACCGCTCATCGCCGGGAACTGGAAGATGCACCTCGATCACCTCCAGGCGATCGCGCACGTGCAGAAGCTCTCATGGTCCTTGAAGGATGCGAAGCACGACTACGCCGAGGTCGAGGTGGCCGTCTTCCCGCCGTTCACCGACCTGCGATCCGTGCAGACGCTGCTGGCCGCCGACAAGCTCGCCGTGCGCCTCGGGGCGCAGGACCTCTCTCCGCACGCGCCGGGGGCACTCACTGGCGACATCGCCGCCGAGTTCCTCGCGAAGCTCGAGGTGCGATATGTCATCGTCGGGCACTCCGAACGGCGCAACGGGCACGGCGAGGACGACGGCACGGTCGCGGCGAAGGCTCGCGCGGCAGTGGCTTCGGGCCTGGTGCCCGTGATCTGCGTCGGTGAGACCGCTGCGGAACGCGAGGAGCACGGCGGCGCGGCCATCGCCCTGGCCCAGCTCGAGGCGGCGGTCGCGAGCCTGCCCGCGGACGCCGAGTACGTGATCGCCTACGAGCCGGTGTGGGCGATCGGCAGCGGCGCCGCGGCGACGCCGGATGATGCGCAGACCGTCGCGCGGGCGCTCCGCGAGTGCGTGGAGAGCTTGCGGGGCGAAGCGGACTCCCTGGCCGTGCGCGTGCTCTACGGGGGATCCGTGACGAGCCAGAACATCGCGGGCTTCCTCCGTCAGCCGGATGTCGACGGCGCCCTCGTCGGCGGCGCCAGTCTCGACCCCGACGAGTTCAGCCGCATCGTGCAGTTCAGAAAGCACGTCACCGCGGGATAGCCCGCACTTCTTTGGTAAACTGGTCTTTGGCCTGCGCGCCCACCGCCCACCGAAAGGTTTTTCGTGCTCATTCTGAAGATCGCTCTCGTCGTAGTACTGGTGATCACGAGCTTGCTGCTCACGCTGTTCATCCTGCTGCACAAGGGGCGCGGCGGTGGCCTCTCCGACATGTTCGGCGGCGGTGTGACCTCGAGCCTCGGCTCGTCGGGCGTGGCCGAGCGCAACCTCAACCGGATCACGGTCGTGGTGTCGCTCGTCTGGTTCGCGGCCATTATCGGCCTGGGCCTGATCGCCCGTTTCAGCGTCGTCTGAGCCGTCAGTCAGTCCTCGCGCGCTGCGGTCCTGCAGCGGCGGAATTCCTTCGATAGAAGAGGTGCAGTGTGTCCGGCAGCAATGCTATTCGGGGCGCTCGGGTCGGTTCGGGCCCGATGGGGGAGAAGGATCACGGCGTGCGCGCCGAGCGGATCGCGATCTCGTACTGGGACGCGCTCGGCAA
>JAGQTL010000136.1 GCA_020439035.1 Leucobacter sp.
GAAGGGCCGGGGCGACCGAATCGGTCGCCCCGGCCCTTCCCGTAGTGCAGTGCTCGTCACGCGAGCAGGGCAGCGAGGGTCCGGCGGGCTTTCATGTGAGCCGCGGGAGCGTTGATGGACTCGACGGCCACGACCTCCCCCTCGCGGATCCGTTCGACGACGAGCCTGCCGCCATCGCCCTGCTCGACCAGCCGAGCGTCGTCGTCGGGCATGGCGATGCCCGCGATCTGCAGCCTGCGCTCTCCCTGGATGCTCCAGAACCAGGGCACGGCGCGGTACGCCCCGCCCCGTCCCGAGACCAGCGCCTCGGCGAGGTGGCGCGCCTGATCGGTGGCGTTCTGCACCGACTCCACGCGCATCTGCGTGCCTGCCCAGGGGCTCGGGTACTTCGCGCAGTCTCCGATGGCGAAGATCCGATCGTCGCTCGTGCGCAGCGCGGAGTCGACGACGATGCCTCCCCCGGTCTCGAGCCCCGCGGCAGTGGCCAGCTCGTCGCGTGCGATCGCTCCGATGGAGAGGACGACGCGCTCGGCCGGCATGACCTCGCCGTTCGCCAGCTCGATCCCGGTGACCCGGCCACCGGCTCCGCGCAGCGCGGTGATGGCCGCGTCGCAGAGGATCTCGATGCCGAGGTCGGAGTGATACTGCTGCAGAGCGTTCGCGGTCTCGCGGCTGAGTACGCGGCCGAGGATCTGCGGGGCCACCTCGAGCACGCAGGCCGCCCCGTGCTTCAGGGCTTCGACGGCGACTTCGAGGTTGAGAAAGCCGGCTCCGATGAACACCGTGCGGCCACCGCGCGCGAGATCGTCGCGAAGCCGGTCGGCGTCTTCGATCGTGCGGACCGCATGCACCCCGTCGAGTTCGCTGCCGGGGATGCCGAGCAGGCGGGGCGCCGAGCCGGTCGCGATGATGAGCACGTCATACGGCAGTGCCCCGGATCCCTCCAGCTCGACGGCTCGCTCCGCACGGTCTATCGCGGCGACGCTCGTTCCGAGGTGCAGCACGACGCCGTCCTGCTCAATCGCCTCGGCGCTGCGCAGGAGCAGCGCCTCGCGGTTCTCGTACCCGGCGAGATACCCCTTCGAGAGCGGCGGGCGCTGGTAGGGCAGGTGATACTCCTCGCCGACGAGGTGGATCTCTCCTTCCCACCCCTGCTCCCTCAGGGCGGTCGCCATGGTGAGCCCGGCCTGCCCCGCCCCGATGATCACGGCGCTGCGGGTCATCTCACACCTGGCTTTCGGGGAGTCGCACGACGATCTCCTCGAAGTCGTCGCCGGCCGTGAGCTGGCACCCGAGCCTGCTGTTCTCCTCGCGCCCGGAGGCGACGCAGTAGAGCATCTCGTCCTCGTCGTCTCCGAGCACCGGCAGGGCGCCCTCGACGCCTTCGACGTATACGTGGCAGGTGGCGCACATCGCCTGGCCGCCGCACTCGCCGATGATTCCGCCGATGCTGTTGACGATCGAGGCGCGCATCACGCTCTGGCCGGGTTCGGCCTCGAGCTCCCGACTGGATGCGTCGGGGCTGATGAAAGTGATCTTCGGCATCTTTGCCTCCTGAGTGCTTGAACATCTTGCGGCCGTCCGGATACGGCTCACGCCCTTGATCATCGCCGATCCCATTCCTCTGGGAAAGCGGTAATTATCGCTGAAATTCCCCGATAATTCCGTTATAGTGATCCCGTGACCGAGCCAGTTCCGCCGATCTCTCCGGGCGGCCCCTCCCTGCCGTTCACCCTCCGGCAGATCGAGTGCTTTCTCGCGGTGGCCGAATCCGGGTCGATCTCGCGGGCCGCCGCCCGCTTGAACGCCTCCGACTCCGCGGTCTCCGATGCCGTCTCGACCATGGAGCGGGCGCTCGGCGCCGCGCTCTTCCGCCGCCGTCGCTCGCGCGGTGCGACGCTCACCTCGGACGGCGCGGCCATCCTGCCCTCGGTGCGTCGGATCCTCACCGAAGGGGCAGAGCTCGCCGCCTCGGTCGGGCAGGGCTCCCATTCGATCGTCGGGCCCGTCCGCATCGGCTGCGTGGGCACGCTCGCGGGCATGCTCCTGCCGCGCCTGCTCATCGCCGTGGCCGAGCGGCATCCGGGCATCCAGCTCGAATACCGGATCGGAGACCTGACGACTCTGCTCTCGGCGGCCGAGAGCGGTGAGCTGGATCTCGTGGTGACCTTCGACATCGGGGTGCCGCCCGAGTACGAGAGGGTCGCGCTCGCAGAGACCGAGGCGATGCTCGTGGTGCCGGCGAAGCATCGCCTGGCCGGACGAGAGCGCGTCTCGCTGACCGAGGTGGCGGAGGAGCCGATGGTGCTGCTCGATATCGTGTCGAGTCGCACGCACACGCTGGAGCTCATGTCTGCGAGGGGGATCACGCCCCGCATCCGCCATCGCACGGCGGACTACGAGTTCTGCCGCGCATTGGTCGGCCGAGGGCTCGGTTTCACCCTGCTCATGCGGCGGAGCGTGTCGACGGAGACATGGGACGGCGAACGGGTGGTGTACCTGCCGATCGATCCGCCGCCCCGTTCGGTCGAGGTGCTGATCGCCTGGCCTGCCGCACCGATTCCCCCTCGGGTGGGTGCGGTGCTCGACTGCGCGATGGGTATGAGGGAGGCCGTGGCGGCGAGCATGGGTGGCTCCAATACCACGGATTGACCGGAGTGATTCAACGGAAAAGACCTGTTGGATCGAAGAAGCGCGCGTGCGACCATTGCGAATAGCGGGGAAGGATCTCCCCGCTCGTTTTCGGCGAGGGAGCAGCGATGGAGACAGCAGTGACAGGGATCGACCTGCCGGAGGCCGACTGGTTCGATCCTCGTGAGGCGACGCACGACCCCTACCCTCAGTACGCGCGCCTGCGCGAACTCGGCCCGGTGGTCTATGCGCCCTCGGTTCGGCGGGTCTTCATCACCACCCACTCCGCGGTCGGCGCTGCGGAGCAGAACCCCGAGGTGTTCAGCTCGTACTCCGAGAAGAACCTGACGATGGTGCGTGCGATCGGCGGTCGGCCGATGCTGCGCAAAGACGACCCGAAGCACGCGGTCGAGCGCAGGGCCATCAACCCGACCCTGCGCCCGAAGGCGATCGGCGAGATCTGGTCGCCGAAGCTCGCCGAGAACGTGGAGTTCTGGCTCGAGCGCATGCTCGAGATCGGGCCCGGCCAGGCCGACCTCAACCGTGACTTCGCCGCACCCGTCGCGAGTCAGAACCTCATCGACCTGCTCGGCTTCCCTTCCGACGTCGATGTGGCAGACATGCACAGGTGGTCCGGCGACTTCATAGCCGGCATCGGCAACCTGCCCGATGACCCGGAGGTCTGGGTGCGTTGCGACCGGAGCCAGGCCGAGGTCGCCGCGGTTCTCGACGAGTTGCTGCCTCGCCTGCGCCGGGAGCCCGACGGATCGGTCACCTCGCACCTGCTGCAGGTCGGCCTGCCCGAGGAGGTTGTTCGGGCGAATGTCGCCCTCGCCATTTCGGGTGGCATGAACGAACCGCAGCACATGATCACGAACATGGTGTGGGCGCTGTCGGCGCACCCGGATCAGCGGGCCGCCGTGCTCTCGGGGGAGGCGGGCTGGGGCGAAGCCTTCGAGGAGACCGTGCGCTGGCAGTCGCCCATCGGGATGCTCCCGCGCGAGGTCGCGGCGGAGACGGAGTTCTTCGGCGTGCGGCTCGCCGCTGGCACCGACGTCGGATTGCTCCTCGCCAGTGCGAACCGCGACGACGAGGCGTTCGCAGATGCGGAGCGCTACGATGTGCGGCGCACGGCTCGCGGGCATCTGGGATTCGGGGCCGGGGTGCACATGTGCGCCGGGCGGTGGACCGCGAAGGCCGCGATCGCGGATCTCGCGTTGCCCCGTCTATACGATCGCGTGCCGAGGCTCGACATAGATCGGAGCCGGCCGACCGCCTGGAACGGCTGGGTGTTCAGGGGTATCACCGCGCTTCCCGTCACCTGGTAGCCGAATGGAGAGGGATTGTGCAGAGGCTGCACGGTTCGGTACAGCCAGTGCACACCTTCGATGAGGGAGTGCGCGAGATGATTCGATGCTGATGTTCATGCATCGATATCTGAGGAGCGGTGAGGCGTGATGGCACTGGGAAGAATGGCGGGGAAGGTTGTGCTGCTGACGGGTATTGGCAGCGGTCTGGGGCGCACCACCGCTCAGATCCTCGCCCGAGAAGGAGCGATCGTGGTCGGTTGCGGTCGCAGCCCCGACGGTGTGGCCGAGACCGTGAGGCTCGTCGAGGCCGAGGGTGGGAAGATTGAAGGCCACGCTCCAGTGGATTTGAGTGATCGTGCGAGTGTAGCGAGCTGGATCTCCGAGACAGCGCGCAAGCATGGCAAAATCGACGTGCTCTACAACAACGCGAGCCAGCCCCGGTTCGCGCCTTTCAGTGAGCAGGCCGAAGAGGATTACCTCTACACGATCGATAATGAGCTGAACCTGGTCTGGCACGCGTGCCAGCTGGCATGGCCGCATCTCACCGAGACCCGTGGAGCCATCGTGAATATCGGCTCCGTGGCGGGAATACAGGGTGCCCGTGGCCTGCCCCAGGCGGCGCACGCTGCAGCCAAGGGGGCGGTGCTCGCCCTCACTCGTCAACTCGCCGCCGAGGGTGTCGCCGCGGGCATTCGCGTGAACTCTGTATGCCCAGGCGTCATGGCCACGCCGCCCATCCTGGGCATGCTCGAGGAGTTCGGTGAGAACTCGCCGGTCGCGCCCATCCTCGAGCGCACGATCGACGGCCGCCCCGGGGAGCCCAGCGCAGTCGCGTACGCAGGACTGTATCTTGCATCCGACGAGGCGAAGTGGGTGACGGGCAGCAACATCGTCGTCGATGGCGGTGCCCACGCCTACATGTAGTAGTAGAGGGATGCGGAGCCGGCGGTCACGGGTGCCGATCGACCAATTGGGTTCGATTCGGATCGGACCATTTGGGGTACAATCGGTCGAGATCAGCCCATCGATGAAGCTGGGGTGCTCCGCCGACGAGGGCAGAGCGCGACCGGATGTTGGAGTGTGTGACGTGAACGCCCTGCTTGACACTCGGGCGGTGGCCCCGTCCGAACGCGCTGAATACTGGTCGGCCGGTATCGCTCAGCATTTCTTCCCGGTGAGGCTCGAACCGACCGAGAAGCTGCCTTTCGAGGCGCGGCTCTCGGGCGGGCGGTTCGGGTCGGTCATCACCCGGTCCATTCGTGGACTGCCTCACCGTGTGGTGCGCGATATGAGCCTGACGTCGTCGACGGATCCGGACTGCCTGCTGCTGTATCTGGTGCGCAGCGGATCCTGCCGGATCACGCAGGAGGAGCGATCGTCTCTGATCGGGCCGGGGGGCATCGCGTTCCAGGACATGTCACGCCCGTCGGTGTTCGAGGCGGTGTCGAGCTTCGACGTCGCGGTGTTCGCCGTCCCACGGGACCTCCTCGGCGCCCGCGCAGATGCTATCGCTCGCCATGCTGCCGAACCGGCACTGCGCGAACATGATCCACTCGAACCTCTCGCGGCGCCGTTCTTGAGTTCGCTCTCCCGGATCGCGGAGCTCAAGGCGCCCCTGGGAGAGGAGGGGCGCGGGCTCGCCGAGATGCTCGCAGGGATGCTGCAATCTCTCTATGGAGGAGACTCGATGCTCGCAGAGGTCTCTCAGCCGGGCGTGCTGCTCATGCGCATGCGCCAATACGCACTCGAGAACCTAGGTGACCCGAGGCTCGGGCCCGAGCAGATCGCGCGAGCACACTTCGTCTCACCCAGATACGTGCATAAGCTCTTTGCCGGGTCGGGCAGCGGGGTCTCGGAGTGGATTCGAGAGCAGCGGATGATCGGCGCGTTCGAAGAGCTGAGTCGAGCCGGCGGAATGCCGGTCGCCGGAGTAGCGGAGCGCTGGGGGTATCGGAGCCCGGCGAGCTTCAGCCGCGCGTTCCGGCAGATGCACGGCCGCTCGCCGCGAGAGGTTCGCGGTACCAGGTAAGGCGGTATCTGGGCGACCCGGAATGGGGTCGCAGGCGGGGCTCGTTCCCGGAGGGCGGATCATCGACTCTTGCGACGAAATATTAGGTGCGATACGTATCGTATAATGCTAAACTTGGGTTTGAATGCTGTTCATATGTCAATGAGGAGAATGATGCCGCGCTCGACCTCCGCCGAAATACTCGGCGAACCGCTCACCATCAATAAGCTCGTGCTGAAGAATCGGATCATACTCGGCCCGATGGCGGTGCTCCAGCCCACTAAGGACGGTCGCCTCAGTGAGCAGTCCATCGCGTTTCTGAAGCGCCGGGCCAAGGGGGGCGCCAGCATGGCCATCGTCGGCGGGTCCTCGGCGAACGATTGGGCCTGGAATGAAGCCCCTTTCTTCCCGAACGTGCGCCTCGACAAAGACGAGTTCGTGCCCGAACTCAAACGGCTCGCAGATGAGCTGCACGCTGAGGGGACAGCCGTGTTCGGTCAGCTCTTCCCGAGCTTCGGGCGTATGGGCGTGCCGCGGAACGGTCAATGGCCGATCGCAGCAAGCCCCAAGGGCGTCGTGATGGGCAAGGTCGGATTCCCGGAGGGCGTGTACGTGCCCGGCGGGCGGGTGACCCCGCCGCCGAAGGAGGCGACCGTCGAGCAGATCAAGCAATTCGAGCGGGATGTCGTCGACGCGGCCCGGCGTGTGAAGGCGGCAGGTTGGGACGGCGTGGAGATCGCGGCGCACATGTGCTACTTCTACGCCTCCTTCCTCTCACCGCTCTCGAATCAGCGCACCGATGAGTACGGCGGTACTGCGGAGAACCGGGCTCGCGCGCTGCGCGACGCCGTTGCGGCTGTGAGGGCAGAGGTCGGTCCCGACTATCCGGTGGGTGTGCGCATGAGCGTCAATGATCACGTTCCCGGCGGGCAGGATGAGCAGGGCTTCGCGGAGGTGGCGGCTCACGTGGTCAAGGGCGGTGCCGACTTCATCGCCATGACCGACGCCAACTACGAGTCGATGGGCATCAACGCGCCGAGTGCCTCCGGCAACATGCTTCGGCACGGCGAGGCTAAAGCCTTCCGCGAAGCCGTCGGCCCGGATGTGAGGCTCTTCCTCTCGAGTACCCCGAATGTTCAGGAGGCGGCGGGGGCCATCGAGGACGGCCTCGTCGATGCCAGCATGATCGCGCGCCAGTTGCTCATCGACCCCGACTACCCCAATAAGGTCATCCAGGGTCGTGAGTCTGAGATCGTCTGGAAGAACCCCAAGGACAACGCCATCTTCCGTTCGCTCATGACCAACGTCCCGATCTGGTCCAAGCAGAACCCCGAGTTGGGACATGAGCACCCCAGTGCTGTTCTGCCGACGAGGGGGCAGAAGCTGTTCATCTGGGCGGCGGGAAACGGCTTCTTGATGCGCATCGCGGACATCTTCGCGCGTGCGGGGAAGCGGATGAAGGGACAGCCGACCGGGCCGTTGCACTAACTGCTCTGAAACGACGAATGGCCCGAAGAATTCTTCGGGCCATTCGTCGTCGGGGAGTTTCTTCGGTCGTGTGCGCGATTACTGCTTCGGGTAACCGGCTTGGCGCAGGCGAGAACCCCAGATCCCCGACTTGCCCGGGGCGATGATCCCATTCGGGTCGAGGAGATCCTTCAACTGCTCGTTGAGGCGGAGCTGGATGTGGTCGTTGAATCCGAACTGATCCATCGCCGTGTCGGCGAAGTAAGGGTGCAGGCGATACTCGCCATAGCCCATCTTGCCGGCGACCTCGACCATGTGCTTGGCGTGCTCGTATGCTCGATGCACCTGATCGGGGTTCTTCGTGTCGAACGGGATGACGTTGATGAATGTCGTCGAACGAGCGTTGATCGGCAACATGCCGCCGAGGTAGTCGAGGCCCGCCTCATGGCAGAGTCTCTCGAAGAGATCCTGCGCCTCCTTGGCGTGTTTGGCTGTGAGAGGGATCACCGGCGAGAAGTCGACATGGCCGCCCTCGTCGCCGCCAGACCAGCCGGCCATCTTATAGAGGTCGAGGCTGGGCACGCCGATCTGCACGCGCTCATGCGGGTTCGGCAATGTCTCCCACTCCTCGGCACTGTACTTCTCGCCCACGAGCTGCACGCTCGGGATCTCCAAGAAGCGGGCACGGAGCTTCGCGTAGTTGTGGTCGACGACGGCCTCGTCGCCGTAGAGTGCGAAACGCATCAGCCATCGGCCGAGGTTCAGCTCCTTCGCAAGCCTGTTGATGATCTCGTCGGGCATCGGGCCCACGCCGTCGTACCATTCGGCACGGCTGGTGAGCATCGACGCCATGATGAGTGTGTTCGAGAGCTGCGGCCGCATGTCGATGACCTTGGCGAGCATGAGTTCGCGAAGAGCGTCCACGACGGCGGGCATCTGAGCGTCGTCCCACACCTGCAGCCAGAGGGGCATGTACACTTCCGGCTTGGGCATGAGCCAGTAGCCCATTTTGGTGACGATGCCGTAGTTCGACTGCATGAACAACTCGGTCGTCGTCGGGCCGAGGCCGCGCTTGTAGAGCGGCCAGGTCGGGTTGTTGTCCATGCCGCCGGAGCCGGTGCGGTAGAGATCACCGTTGGGCAGTACGACCTCGAAGCCGCAATGCGCCGCCTGGTCGAGCGCGTTCGGCATGTAGGTGAGGCCGTGCTCTACGGTGTTCGAGACCACGCCGCCCCATCCGATGTCCACGATAGAAGCGACGAGATCGTGCCCGCCCTCCTCGATCGCATCGTGAAGATCGAACCAGCTGACCCCGGGCTCGACCATCGCGTACCCGAGTTCTTCGTTGATCTCGACCTTCTGCATCTCCCGGAAGGAGAGCATGACGGCGCCGCGCACCCACGGCGCCGCTCCACCGTAGCCGTTGTTCTTGCCGCGGCTGATTGGCCACAGCGGGACGGTGTGCTCGTTCGCGAGGCGGACGATAGTCTGCACGTCTTCGACGCTGGTGGGCGAGACCACTGCCGACGGCAGGTTGGTAGCGGTGCCGGGTACCTGGTAAGGATCCTGAAATTCCTGCAGCAGCTCAGGGTCGGTTGAGACCTTATCGCTTCCGATCGCGGCCGCGAACGCTGTGAGTGCGGCGTCCAGGCCTTCCTCGGTCACCCCAGGGGGAATCGGACGGGGGTTTTGCGAGTCCTCGCTCATCGTGTTTCTCTCCTTTGAGTGCATTCGGCCGGTCCGTTCGGGGAACCGACGGTTGCATGTCTATCGCGCTCCCGAGGCGAGAGAGCGAGCGGTGCAGGCCGAGCACAGAAGAAGTGCAGAATCTGCATGGTTGCAGGCCCTCGAGAGCATTGCGGCGGGCTGTTCAGACTGTGCACCTTGCCATCCGATACTAAACGTGTCGTATACTTAGGTTGAATTCGTGAGCCGAAGGAGGACCACCATGAAGTTGGGGCGTATTGTCGTCGACAGCCCGGACGGGCGCGAAACCCGCGTCGTCGCGGTAGAACCGGAGCACGGGCGCGTAGTCGATCTGAAGAAGGCCTATGCGCTCTCGCTGCAGAAGGGCGGTGCAACGGTCGACGGCGCTCGGCACCTTGCGCACGCCACCTTCCGCGACCTCACGCAGGGCATCTCGGCAGGGGATTTCTTCCTCGAAGCCGCGAATCAGGCGCTCGAGGTCGCTGACGACGCCGCCATCTCGATCGACGAGGTCACATGGACCGCAGCGATCAAGCCGCCGGTGATCCGCGACTCACTGACCTTCAACGGTCACATCAAGAACTTCTTCGGTAACGTCATGAAGACCATTCCGACTCGCGAGGTGTACGAGCGCCCCGGTTACTTCAAGGGCACGACGTCGACCATCTATGGGCACGATGAGGTCATCCCCTACCCGAGCATCACCGAGATGCTCGACTACGAACTCGAGATCGGCTATATCATCGGCAAGCCCGGTCGTAACCTTACTCCCGAGAACGCCTGGGACCACGTCTTCGGCATCACGATCTTCAATGACTGGAGCCTGCGTGATGTGCAGAAGCTCGAATCCCCAATCGGGATGGGGGCGCAGCACTCGAAGGACTTCGCCTACGGTATCGGCCCCTGGATCGTCACCCGCGACGAGCTCGGCTCCGTCATCGGGCTCACGGGCCAGGTCCGCGTGAACGGAGAGGTCTGGTCCGACACCCGGGTGGAGGACTTCATCTGGACCCCCGAAGAGACCATCTCCTACGCCTCGGAGCTCAACGGAGTCCAGCCCGGAGACCTCATCGGTTCGGGCACGATGGCCTTCGGCGCCGGGGTCGAACTCGGCAAGTTCCTGCAGCCAGGCGATGTGCTGGAACTCGAGCTGGAGCGTGTCGGCACGCTGCGGAACAAGATCTCGGATGAGAAGGAGGCCCCGGCATGGTGGCCTTCGCCGCAGCCGTTCCCCTTCGAGGGGGAACAGGCATGACCGTGCGCAAGCCTGTACGACGAGTCGTCACGGGCCATGACGACCAGGGGCGGGCGGTGATCCTCTCCGATGATGCCGATGCTCCGAACAGCTTCAGTTCGGACACTATCCCCGGCTTCGGCGCTACCGTCGTCTGGTTCACCCCTGCAGGGGCGGTCGACCACGTCACTGACGAGGATCCCGCTCCCGCCGGAGCCCAGATCGACTTCCCGGCCGTAGGAGAGACCGTGGTGCGCATCGCTGATTTTCCCCCTGACGCGGTCTATCCGAAGGACGCCGGGGATACGGTGTTCGACGAGATCGGGGCGCAGGAAGAACGCGAGGCCGGAAGCGAGCACAGCGGGGGAAAGCATTTCTGGTTCCATCGTACGGAATCGATCGACTACGCCGTGGTGCTGGAGGGCGAGATCACACTGCTCGTCGATGAGGGCGAAGTCACGATGCGCGCCGGGGATGTGGCGATCCAGCGGGCAACCGCACATGCGTGGTCGAACAGAACTGATTCCAATGCGCGCATGGTGTTCGTCCTCGTGGGCACCGACCCGATCTCTCCCGCGGAGATCGCGGCTCGACGCGGAGAGGTCGAGGCGGGAGCCCGGAGGTGATCGTCAACCGCGATGCGGGCGAGGGCGAGATCATCTGGCGTCTTGATGACCGCCCCGCCCGCACCCCTCACACAGTGCGCTTCACGGAGTTCCTCCGGTCGCGCGGAGTCGAAGTGGGTGGCGGCTACCCGGCGCTCTGGGAGTGGAGCGTCACCGAGCCGGACAAGTTCTGGGCGGCGCTCATCGACTTCGCCGGCATTGCGGTCGACGGCGAGGAGGGCCCCGCGCGCAACGGTGCGCCGATGCCCGCGACCCGCTGGTTCCCGGGCCGCACGCTGAACTTCGCGCGTCATATGCTCGAGGGACGCGAGGGCATCGCGATCATCGCAGTCGAAGAGGGTGGTGAGCCCCGAGAGATCGCGTTCGAGGAACTCCGCGGACAAGTGGGGGCGTTGGCGGCGCACTTGCGGTCGCTCGGGGTCGGCCCGGGCGATCGCGTCGTCGCCGTGCTGCCCAATGTGCCCGCCGCGGTCGTCGCGCTGCTGGCCACCGCGTCGATCGGCGCGGTGTGGTCGGTGTGCGCGCCAGAGTTCGGGCCAGGTGCGATGGCGTCGCGTTTCAGCCAGCTTGAGCCGAAGGTGCTGATCGCCGCACCCGGCTACCGGCTCGCAGGTGCCGACCGCGACCGCACTGCAGAGACGCGAGAGGTGATCGCGGCGTTGCCGGGCCTCGAGCACATCGTATGGGTGACCGGCCATGCGCCGAGCGTCGAGGCGCCCGAGGTGCAGGTAGAGGCGAGCCTGTGGGAAGAGGTCGTGAGCACCCCTGTGGCGCCGAGCTATGAGAGCGTCGAGTTCAGCCATCCGCTCTGGGTGCTGTTCTCCTCAGGCACCACGGGCCTGCCCAAGGGCATCGTGCACGGACACGGCGGAGCGTTACTGGAAGAGGTGAACCTGCTGCTCTTCGGCGGCGATGTACACGAGGGGGATCGCTTCTTCTCCGTGGCCTCCACCAGCTGGGTCGTATGGAATACCCTCGTCAGCTCGATCGGCGTCGGTGCGGTCGCGGTGCTGGTGGACGGCAACCCGACGTTCCCCTCGGTCGATCGTGTGTGGGAGCTCGCCGCTGCCACCCGCGCGACGGTACTGGGCGTCGGCGCTGGCTTCGTGCACGCCTGCGCGAAGACGGACCTGGTGCCGTCTGAGGCGCACGACCTGTCGACCCTGCGCACGATCCAGGTGACGGGTTCGCCGCTTTCCTCCGAGGGCTTCCGCTGGATCTACCGCAACGTCGGCGACGTCTGGCTGGCATCGATGAGCGGCGGCACCGACATCATCGGCTGCTTCGTCGGCGGCGCGGTGACGGAGCCGGTGCGGGTGGGCTATATCCAGGCTCCGGCTTTGGGCGTGAGCGTCGAGTCGTGGGACTCCGCGGGCCTCCGAACCGAAGGAAAGGGTGAACTCGTCGTCACGGAGCCCATGCCCTCGATGCCTTTGGGCCTCTGGGGCGATGAGGGCGGTTCTCGATATCGTGGGAGCTACTTCGACACCTACCCCGGCATCTGGCGCCATGGCGACTTCATCGAGATCTCCGAGCTGGGGATCCGGATCCTTGGCCGCTCCGATTCCACGCTGAACCGCAACGGCATCAGGCTCGGCTCCTCCGATATCTATGCGGTTGTGGAGTCGCTGCCGGAGGTTCTCGAAGCGATGGTCATCGGGGCTGAGATCGGCGACGAAGACTATTACATGCCGCTTTTCGTGCACCTGAGCGACGGGGTGAGCGAAGAGGCGGCGCGATCGGCGATCGTCGCCGCGATCAGGCGGCACCTTTCGGCACGGTATCTACCGGATGAGCTCGTCGTGATGCGAGGGATCCCCCATACCCGGACGGGCAAGAAGCTCGAAGTGCCGGTGAAGCGGCTCATTCAGGGAGCCGCGCTGAGCGAGGTGGCAGATCTCGGCGCCGTCGACGACCCGGACCTTCTGCGGGAGTATGCGGCTTTTGCCGGGCGGAAACATTCTCCGGCGGCACGTCGGTAGCCTTTCGCTTCATTGAAGACGTATCGTATCGGGTGGGACTGGCGAGAGGCGTTGGAACATGGCGGTCAGAAGCGAGCAGAGCAGGCAGGCGATCCTGCAGTCGACGATGAGGCTCATCGATGAGCGGGAACCGGGCTCGATGTCCGTGCAGCAGCTCTCCATCGAACGTATCGCCCGCGAGGCGGGCGTCAGCAAGACCACAATCTATCGCTGGTGGCCGAACAAAGCCGCGGTCATCATCGACACGTTCCTCGAGAACCACATCCTGGCAACGCAGATACGTGAGGATCTCCCCGCGATCGAAGCGCTCCGCGAGCACGTCATCTCCGTGGCCGCTGTGTACAGCGGGCACGAGGGCCGGCTGATGGCGCAGTTGATCGCGGAATGCCAGTATGACCCGAGCACTTTGGAAGAGTTCAAACAGCACTTCTGGTACCCGCGCCGACGCGCGGTCGAGAAGCTCGTCGCCCGTGCGATGGCGGAGGGTTCGATCCGTGACGACTACGCGCCGACCGAGATCGCGGATCGCATATACTCATCGATCTACTTCCGGCTGCTCTTCCAGGAGGGAGCACTCGATGCCGACGCGATCAGTTCCAGCTTTGACCTGGTGCTGAGCGGCGTGGGAGCCAAGGACCGGATGCAAGAATGATCACGAACGGCCAGTGCGCCTGCTGAGAGGCGCATCCTGACACAATCCATATGATCCGGAACGCATTGCGGAGATCTATCGTGCTGCGTCGGAGCGGGGTCATGGAGGCAGACCGTTCGCGGAAGCGACTCTCGATCGACGTTGGCTCTGGATGATGAGCGGAATCAGATGAGCCAGTAGGGCTCTTCGTAAAGGGGGGTAGACGCGGTGCCCGGAGCGGCGACGAGGAGACAGATCGAGGCCTTTCGATGATGAAAGTTCCTCCGCTGCCCATCCGTAAAGACCTTGAGGTGTTCTACGCCACCTTCCACGCCCCTGTCTTGACTACGTTCTGCCGCTTCACGATCTTGGACTTGAGTCGATCGGACAGTCTCTCGAGCCCGACCGGGTGAGGGAGTATCAAAGGTTGGTACCAAGGCGGCAGCATTGTGCAGCGTATCTCCTCTGCTTCGTCGCTTGGATTCGATGGGTTCTGGCTCTTCCTGGGGCGGGGGAAGGAAGCGTCGGGCCCGCAGAATAGGAACTCGGCGAGCCCGACGCCGGAAATGGCCGGAAGCACTCTTTGGGGAACTTGCCGCACGGAGATGCGGTGTGCGATCCAGCCTGCAGGATCCGTGCACGTCCCCCCAAGCGCCGTGCAGTGCGGATCCCGCGTCTATGAGGACAAGTCCACCTCGTTCTCTCGTATGGACAGAGTGCCCTTCGCTGCGATCGGAGGGTGTTCTGCAAGCAGGAGCGCAACGGACATGCTCGCGCAGCGGTCAAAGGCTGCCAGTTGCAGACCTTCCAGGCTCGGAGCGACAACGACGATCTGAAGATGTGCAGGTACTCCGTCGTGGAGCGTGGCTTCTCGCCGCCGTAGGTAGCGGGTGCCTGTGCCATATTTGTGCCATAAATCTCGCGAGAAGCAACTGAAACCAACTGACACTCACCGACCGAAACCGCGTGTTTCTGCAGATCGCGACCATATAATAGTATAGAAAAATACCTGATCACACTGAAAATCGAAAGGTCACCGGATCGATGCCGGTCGGAGCCACGTAGCGG
>JAGQTL010000137.1 GCA_020439035.1 Leucobacter sp.
GGCAGCAGCGCCCGGCAGCAGCGCCGCGCTACGCCTCGGTCCGGTACGCGAGGTCGCGGATCGTGCGCCCCCGGTCGATCCCCTTCTGCTCGAAAGCCGTCAGCACGCGGCCCTCGAAGCGCGGCGCCCACTCCCCCGGGAAATCGCGCCGGAACTCGGACGCGGCGTCGCAGACCCGGCGCATGTGCTCGGCGTAGTCCTCCCAGTCGGTCGCGAGGCGCAGCACGCCCCCGGGCTTCAGCGCCCGCGCGGCGATGCGCAGGAAATCGGGCGAGACGAGCCGCCGCTTCTTGTGTCGCTCCTTTGCCCAGGGGTCCGGGAAGAACACCCACAGCTCGTCCACCGCGTGCTCGGGCAGGGCACGCTCGAGCACCTCGGGGGCATTCGCCTCGACGAGGCGCAGGTTCGCGGCCTCCGCCCACTCGGCGCGGATCATGGTGCGCGCGAGGCCCGCGCGGAACACCTCGACCGCGATGAAGTCGGTCTCCCGGTGCGCGGATGCGGCGTGCACGATCGCGTGGCCCTGGCCGGATCCGACCTCGACCACGAGTGGCGCTGACCGGCCGAAGACGGCGGCGGGATCGAGTTCGGCGTGATCCGCCACGCTCGTCGCGGCGTGGCCGCGCGGCAGCTCGAGCAGGTAGCGCGGGCCGAGATCCTCCCACGCCCGCTCCTGCGACGGCGTCATCCGACCGCTCCGGCGCACGAACGACACCGGCTTGTCGCGGAACGTCCGCGGATCGAAGCTCTTGGCAGGCAACGGCTGCTGCGAGGGCATCTCGGCGGGCTCGGGATCGGCCGCCGGCGCATGCTCGGGTGTCTCACTCACCCCGACAGCCTAGCCGCACGCCGTGATCCACAAGCCGACGGCGACCCACCGCCCCCGCCCCGGCACCGCCCCGGCACCGCCCCGGCACCACCCCGACACCGCCCTCCGCGGCGTCGGTGCGGGTTCGTCTGTCGATTCGATCCACCATTCGGGTGAATCGTGCATCGAAGTGACAAATGAACGTGAAGGTCCTGCTGAGGGCGGGCGGGTTCGCTTGACGGTCGCCGATCCGTGAAGGTGCTGCTGCGGGCGGGTTCGCTTGAGGATCGCCGCAACCGCCACCCACACCCAAACGACTTCGCACATCAATACTTGAAAATCTCAACTATTGGCTAGAATAATCAAACACGACACTGATCCCCGATGGAGAGGACACCCCATGGCACTCGATCCCGAGATGGCCGCGCGCCGCAGCTTCAACGACCTCGGCCTGTTCACGGGAGCACCGCAGGCCGAGAACTTCGCGAATCTCAAGAACCTGGTGCCCGTGCGCGAGATGCCGGCCTCGAGCCACCCCGAGCCCTGGCCCGCGGGCGAGCCCCTCGAGCTGCCCGCCACGTTCGATTTCGCAGGCGAGACGTACGACACGGCGAAGTACCTCGCCGACAGCGAGACGTCGGCACTGCTCGTGTTGCAGGACGGCAAGCTCCGGGCCGAGCACTACTGGCTCACCGGCGGACCGGACGTGCAGTGGATCTCGATGTCGGTGGCGAAGAGCTGGGTCTCGGCCGTCGTGGGCATCGCGGTCGCCGAGGGGGCGATCCGCAGCATCGACGATCCGATCAGCGACTACATCAGCGTCGCGCTGGGCTCCGCGTACGAGGGTGTCGCGATCGTCGACATCCTCCGCATGTCGTCAGGCGCGCGCTGGGACGAGGACTACGGCAACCTCGAGTCCGACGCCATCCGCCTCGCTCGCGCAACCTCGCTGCCCGACGGCTCGCTCACCGAGTTCGTGGCGAACATGGTGCGCGAATCCGAGCCCGGCAGCGTGTGCCGCTATAACTCGGCGGACACGCAGGCCCTCGGCCAGTTGATCATCAACGCGACCGGCCGCGACCTCGCGAGCTACATGCACGAGAAGCTCGTCGAGCCGCTGGGCTTCGAGCAGCCGGCCTACTGGATCCTCGACGGCCAAGGCCTCGAGCTCGCCTTCGCCGGCGTCAACATGACCGCCCGCGACTTCGCCCGCATCGGCGAGCTCTACCGCCACGGTGGCGACTGGCACGGCCGGCAGGTCGTACCGCAGGAGTGGGTCGAGGCCTCGACGCGCGTCGCCACCCCCGTGCAGGCCCCGGGCGCGGTGCTGATCGGCAGCGAGACCCTGCCCATCGGCTACGGCTACCAGTGGTGGCTGCCCACACCGGGTGTCTTCGCTGCGGAGGGCGTCTACAACCAGACCGTGTACGTTGATCCCGCGCGCCGCGTCACCGTGGTCAAGCTCTCGGCGACGCGCAAGTACGGGCACGCGGACGACACGGTCTCGCCGCTCGCGGGCCCCCTCATCGCCGCGATCGCCGCCAGCGTCGACTGACGGCACGCGCCGGAGCCGCTCGGCGCCGGCTCGGCGCCGGTGCCGGTTCGTTGGTCGGTTTGGTGCAGTATCCGGTGGGATAGTGCATCGAAGTGACGGATGAACGGGAGGTTGGGGTGCGCCGCGAGGTTTCGGGCGCACCGGAAGGCTGCGACGAAGGTGGATCGCGGCCGCCGGGAGGCGGCGCCGCGGGAGGATCCGGGCCGCGCATGTCCGCCGCGGATCGCCGCCGTGCCAGTAGGATCGGGGGCATGACGCGGATCCTGCTCGTGAACGGCCCCAACCTGAACCTGCTCGGCGTGCGCGAGCCGGGCGTTTACGGCAGCGACACGCTCGACGACGTGGTGGCGCTCGCGAGCGAGACGGCCGGGAAGTTCGGGCTCGAACTGCGAGCCGTGCAGAGCAATCACGAGGGCGCGCTGATCGACGCGATCCACGAGGCGCGCGCCGACTGCGCGGCGATCATCATCAACCCGGGGGCGTTCACGCACACCTCGATCGCCCTGCGCGACGCGCTGACAGGCGTCGGGCTCCCCGTCGCCGAGGTGCACCTGAGCAACGTGCACGCGCGCGAGGAGTTCCGCCATCACTCCTACGTCTCGCCGATCGCCGAGTTCGTGATCGCGGGCGCGGGCATCCAGGGCTACGAGTTCGCGGTGCGCCGGCTGGCCGCGCTGCTCGCGTAGGATCGCGGCGCTGCGGCGCCGGCATCCGGATCCTCTCTCGACCCTCCGGGCTCACCCGCCGGCCCCGGCTCGGACCCCGCCTCCCGCCCCACTACCCTGTTCATCCGTCACTTCGATGTACTTTCCCGCCGGATACTGCATCAAACTGACAGATGAGCCGCCGCTGCCGGCACCGCAACCGGCACCGCAACCGCCCCACCCTTACGGCGCCGTCGGGAAGACGTCGAACAGCCCGGGGTTGTGCGCGTGCACCAGCACGGCGAAGACGACCGCGTCGAACAGCAGGTGCACCGTCACGACGTAGCCGAGGGAGCGCGTGCGCAGGAAGATCCACCCTTGCACGAGCGCGAACGGGATCGTGAGCAGCGGCCCCCACGCGCGGTAGCCGAGCTCCCACAGGAACGAGACGAACACGACCGCCTGCAGCAGGTTCGCGAGCCAGGCCGGGAAGTGCCGCAGCAGCACGGCGAACACCGTGCAGATGAAGAAGAGCTCGTCCCAGATGCCGACGGCGCCCACGCCGACGAAGAGCCGTGCGATGAGCTCCGGCGAGTCGACCGCGGGCCAGTTGCGGTACACGCCCGAGCCGATGAAGTAGAAGGGCAGGATCAGCCAGCCCAGCACGAGCACCGCCCCGAGCCACGTCCAGTGCGGGCGACCCCACCGCCCGCCGCCGCGCCAGGGGAAGCCGGTGGCGCGATCCCGGTACACGAACCGCGACACCAGGTAGGGCACGGCGACCGCGCCGCCGAGCACGAGCGCGAAGCGCGCCATCGCGCCGTTGCCGAGCTCCGCCGCGAGCGGGATCGTGCGGATGATGCCGAGCCCGAGCGCGATAAGCAAGAGGTCGCGCAGCAGCGAGGGGGGCCGGGCCGCGATCGAGGATCGCGCGGCGCCGCGCGCCTTGGCCGATACCGCAACGTGCGCTCCGAGTGTTCCGGGCGCACTGGATGCACCGGGCGCACTGGATGCACCGGGCACACCGGATGCTCCGGGCACACCGGATGCTCCGGGCGCCCCCGACGCCCCCGACGCCCCGGCGCCGAACACCCCGACCGGCACCGCGTTCGGATCGCACCCGCCGCGATCGGCCTTCCAGGCGGCGGCGAGCCCAAGCAGCAGCAGGATGGCGCCCGAGAGCACCTCGTTCGCGACGAAGAACACGGGTGCGGCGAGCACGGTGAGCACCGCGGCGATGGTGTGCCACGGCTTCACGCTGAGCTTCACCGGCTGCTCGATTCCCACACGACCAGGCTAGCGGCGACTACCCTGTCCCCATGACCGCCGAAGCCGCCGAAGCCCCGAACACCCACCCCGCCGACGCCCACGACCGCATCCGTGTGCACGGCGCGCGAGAGAACAACCTGAAGAACGTGAGCATCGAGTTGCCGAAGCGCCGCCTCACCGCGGTCACCGGTGTCTCGGGCTCGGGCAAGAGCTCGCTCGTCTTCAGCACGATCGCGGCGGAGTCGCAGCGTCTTATCAACGAGACCTACTCGACCTTCGTCCAGGGCTTCATGCCGAACCTGCCGCGTCCCGACGTCGACGTGCTCGACGGCATCACGACGGCCATCATCGTCGACCAGCAGCGCCTGGGCGCGGACCCGCGCTCGACCGTCGGCACGGCGACCGACGCGAACGCGATGCTGCGCATCCTCTTCAGTCGCCTCGGGCAGCCCAGCATCGGCTCGGCCAAGGCGTTCTCGTTCAACATCGCCTCGATCAGCGGCGGCGGCGCGGTCACCTTCGAGAAGGGCGGCCGCACCGTGAAGGAGCGGCGAACCTTCACCGTCGTCGGCGGCATGTGCCCCCGGTGCGAGGGTCGCGGCAAGGTGAGCGACTTCGACCTCACGGCGCTCTACGATGACACTCTCTCGCTGAGCGAGGGCGCCCTGAAGGTGCCGGGGTTCAGCATGGACGGGTGGTACGGGCGGGTCTTCGGCGCCGTGCTACCGATGGAGAAGAGGATCAGCGACTACACGAAGCGCGAGCTCAACGACCTGCTTTACAAGGAGCCGACGAAGGTGAAGGCCGACGGGGTCAACCTCACCTACGAGGGGCTGATCCCCCGCATCCAGAAGTCGATGCTCTCGAAGGATCGCGAGGCCATGCAACCGCACATCCGTGCATTCGTCGACCGTGCCATCACGTTCGGCACCTGCCCCGAGTGCGACGGCACGCGCCTCACCGAGCTCGCGCGCTCCTCGAAGATCGACGGCATCAGCATCGCCGACGCCTGCGCGATGCCGATCAGCGACCTCGCCGATTGGGTGCGCACCATTGACGAGCCGTCGGTCGCGCCGCTGCTCGAAACCCTCCGAGGAACGCTCGACTCATTCGTCGACATCGGGCTCGGTTACCTGAGCCTCGACCGGCCGGCAGGCACCCTCTCCGGCGGCGAGTCGCAGCGCACGAAGATGATCCGCCACCTGGGCTCGAGCCTCACCGACGTCACCTACGTGTTCGACGAGCCGTCCATCGGCCTCCACC
>JAGQTL010000138.1 GCA_020439035.1 Leucobacter sp.
CACATCCACGCCGACTACCTCTCGGGCACCCGGGAGCTCGCCGCGCGCACGGGAGCCACGATCTACGTGTCCGACGAGGGCGGCACAGACTGGACGTACGGGTCGGAGTTCGATGCAGGCCCATCGGGCCCCGCCGTGCGGATGAAGCACGGGCATCGGATCGAGCTCGGCAATATCGTGGTCGAGGCCTCGCACACGCCCGGCCACACTCCAGAGCATCTCTCGTTCCTGGTCACCGACGGGGCGCAGGCGAGCGAGCCGGGCTTCATCCTCACGGGCGACTTCGTGTTCGTTGGCGACCTGGGTCGCCCCGACCTGCTCGATGAGGCCGCGGGCTTCGTCGACACCAGGTTTCAGGGGGCGAAGGATCTCTTCGCCAGCCTGCGCGAGCGATTCCTCACCCTGCCGGATTACGTGCAGGTGCTGCCCACTCACGGCTCGGGATCGGCCTGCGGCAAGGCGCTCGGCGCGATTCCGAGCAGCACGGTCGGCTACGAGCGCAACTTCTCGTGGTGGGGTGCGTACCTCGCGAACGACGATGAGCAGGGCTTCATCGACGAGCTGCTGAGCGGCCAGCCCGACGCCCACGCGTACTTCGGGCGCATGAAGGTGCAGAACAAGGTCGGCCCGGCGGTGCTGGGCGACCAGGTCGAGCTCTTCGAGTACACGGCAGACGAACTGCGCACCGAGCTCGAGCACGACAACGTGATCTTCGTCGACACGCGCCACAACAGCGACGTGCACGAGGGCACGGTGGCGCGCTCGCTGAACATCCCGGGCGTCGCCAAGGCGGCGAGCTACGGCGGCTGGGTCTACAACCCCGAGGTCGAGCATCGCGCGCTCGTGCTGCTCGCGGATTCGCGCGAAGCGGCCGAACAGCTGCGCGATCACCTGATCCGCGTCGGCATCGATACCGTGCGCGGCTACATCACCTCGCTCGACGGGCTCGACCTCGTGCGCCCGAAGCTCGTGCGCCCCGAGGATCTCGCGGACACGGAGCGCGCCCTGCTGCTCGACGTGCGCAACAAGACGGAGTTCGCCGCGGGGCACGTGCCGGGCGCCGCCCAGCTGTCGGGCGGCCGCGTGCTGTGGCACCTCGATCAGCTGCCGGAGCCCGGCGCCGGAACGATCGTGAGCTACTGCCAGAGCGGTGTGCGCAACAGCGTGGCCGCGAGCGCGCTGCGCCGTGCGGGCTATGACGTGGCCGAGCTCGAGGGCAGCTACCTCGGCTGGGCCGCGCTGCCCGGCAGCGAGCCCGCCATGGGCGAACGCGAGCTCGCCGCCGTCTGACGCCTCGGTGCGCAGCGGTTCCCGGGACACGGGCGCCGCTGCGCACCGCGCGCATCCCCTATAAGCCGACTCCCCGAGCTCCCCGCAACCCGGTAGATTTCCTACGAAAGGAACACCATGTCGATTCGCAAGCGCCTCCCCCTCCGCGCCGTGGCAATCCCGGCGGCGGTCGCCGCCTTCGCCTTCGCGCTCACCTCCTGCGCCGCCGCACCCGAGCCGATCGAGGTCGCTCCGGGCGCCGTCCTGCTCGATGTGCGCACGCCGTCGGAGTACGCGGAGGGGCACCTCGACGGCGCCCAACTGCTCGACTTCAATGGCGGCGAGCTCGCCGCGGCGATCCCGTCGCTCGACCCGGAAGCCGAATACCTCGTCTACTGCCGCTCGGGCAACCGCTCCGGCCAGGCGATCGCCCTGATGCAGCAGGCGGGCTTCTCGCACCTGACCAATCTCGGATCGCTCGAGCAGGCCGCTTCGGCCGTGGGCATCGAAATCGTGCGCTAAGGAGACGGCATGAGAATCGTCATCGTCGGCGGGGTGGCCGCGGGCATGAGCGCGGCGGCGCGAGCGCGCCGGCTCGACGAGCACGCCGAGATCATCGTGCTCGAGCGCGGCCCGTACGTCTCGTTCGCCAACTGCGGCCTGCCCTACTACGTCGGCGGGGAGATCGCGGATCGCGCCCGCCTGCTCGTGCAGACGCCGGAGTCGCTGCGGGCGGCGCTCGACCTCGACGTGCGCACGCATCATGAGGTGGTCGGTCTCGACGCCGACGCGAAGTCGGTGACGGTGCGCACGGCCGAGGGCGAGTTGCGGCTCGACTACGACGCGCTCATCCTGGCACCCGGGGCCGTCGCGGTGCGCCCGCCGATCGCGGGGCTCGACTCGCCGCGCGTGCGCACGCTGCGCACGGTCGACGATGCGGTCGCGCTGCGCGAGCGCGTCGAGGCGGGTGCGACGAAGGCCGTTGTGCTCGGCGCCGGCTTCATCGGCATCGAGGCCGCGGAGGCGCTGCGCATGCAGGGGCTCGAGGTCGACGTCGTCGAGTTCGCCCCGCACGTGCTGCCACCACTCGAGGTCGAGACCGCCGCGCTCGTGACGGCCGAGCTGCGGCGACTGGGGATCACCGTCAACGACGGGATCGCCGCTCAGGCCGTTGAGGCGGGCGACGAGCGCGACACGGTCGTGCTCTCCGACGGCCGGCGGATTGAGGCCGACCTCGTCGTGCTCAGCGTCGGCGTTCGACCGGATACGGCCGTGTTCGAGGCGGCGGGCGTCGCGTGCGATCGCGGCGCGATGCTCGTCGACGAGCACGGGCGGACGAACCTCGCCGGAGTCTACGCCGCCGGCGACGCGGTCGTCTCGACCGACCGCGTCACGGGTGTGCGCCGCCCGGTCGCGCTCGCGGGGCCCGCGAACCGCGCGGGGCGCCGGATCGCGGATCACATCCTGCGGCCCGAGCGCGCGCGGCCGATCCCGAGCGCGGTCGGCACGGCCATCGTGCGGGTCGGTGAGCTCACGGCGGCCATGACGGGGGCGAACCGATCCTCCCTCGAGCAGGCCGGCATCGCCTTCGACACGCTGCACCTGCACCCGGCGCAGCACGCCGGCTACTTCCCGGGCGCACAGCAGATGGCGCTCGTCGTGCACATCCGCCGGGGCGACGGTCTCGTGCTCGGTGCGCAGGGGGTCGGCCCGTCGGGCGTCGACAAGCGCATCGACGTGCTCGCCTCCGCGATCCGCGCGGGCATGACCGCCGACGATCTGATCGACCTCGACCTCGCCTACTCGCCCATCTACGGCAGCGCGAAGGATCCGGTGAACCTGGCCGGCATGGTTGGATCGAACGTGGTCGACGGCACGCTGAAGCTCTGGTACGCCGAGCAGTGGGAGCAGCTCCGTGGTGAGTCGCTGATCCTCGACGTGCGCAGCACCGCCGAGTTCGCCTCGGGTGCGCTTCCGGGATCGCTCAACGTGCCGCACACCGAACTGCGGGCGCGGCTCGACGAGGTCGTGGCGGCTGCCGCCGGCCGCCCGGTGCGCGTGCTGTGCGCCTCGGGCGTGCGCTCGCACATCGCCAACCGCGTGCTCGTCCAGGCCGGCCTCGACTCCGCATCGCTCTCCGGCGGTATGCTCACGTTACGGGCAGTGCTCGGCGAATCCGTGCTCGTCCGCAGCGCCTGACCGGCGCGCCGAAGGCCCATTCCGAAACATCGACCCATCCGACCCATCCGAGAGGAGCGCGATATGTGCGCACGAGTCACCTGCCAGACCTGCGGCAAGCCGACCTGGGAGGGTTGCGGCCAGCACATCGAGGAGGCCCTTGCGGGCGTGCCCGAGGCCGAGCGCTGCCACTGCGAGCGCTGACCGCCCGCTGGCGCTAGGTGTCGGCGCGGTGCGTCGAGGTGTCGGATGAGAGCGGGAAGAGCCGGTTCCGATCCCACGGCTCCGCCCAGCCGATGCCGTCGAAGAGGCTGGCCAGCAGCATCCCGGTGAAGCCCCAGACGATGTGTCCGCCGAAGTGCGGGCCGAGCTCGAAGGCGGCGCCGCGATAGGTGCGGCCGTCGCGGCGGAGCACCGAGACGCCGCGGGCGGCGGGATCGAGCAGCTCGGCCACCGGAACGCGCATCACCTCGACCGACTCGCTGCGGTCGGCTTCGACCGCGCTCGGCAGCCGCCACCAGCCGATCACGGGGGTGACGAGGTTGTTGCTGACGGGGATGTGCAGCGGTTCCAGGCTGCCGATCACCTCGACGCCGCTCGGGTCGAGCCCCGTCTCCTCCTGGGCCTCGCGCAGCGCGGTGGCTTCGGGGCCGGCATCGCCCGCCTCCGCGCCGCCGCCCGGGAAGGCGATCTGCCCCGGATGGTGCCGCATCGTGTCGGCGCGCCGCGTGAGCAGCACGTCGAGCTCGGCGGGCACCCGGGAGGCGCCCCCGGTTGCGGGCACGTCGTCGAGCGATCCGAAGAGGATCAGCACGGCGGAGTGCCGAAGCCCGCGATCGCCGGGGCCGCCCTGCGGGGAGAACTCGATGCCAATGCCACGGCGCACGGCCGCCGCGAGTTGTTCGCGTGCCGCGTCAGCTGATCCCGTCACACGCCCAGACTATCGGGCGCGGGCTCGGCCAACGGCGCGGCTCAGCCCTCGGCGAGCAGTTCGTTGATGCCCTCGGGTACCCGCTGCGACCGCGCCCAGGGCTGATGCTCCCGGCGCTCGACGCGGCGCATCCGCTCGGTCTCCTCTGACCGCACCTGGGTGAGCACCGCGATCACGGCCGCGCGCTCCTCGTCGCTCACCCCGCGCGTGACGAACGCGAACTCCGCGTCGCGGAGCACGTCGTCCACCGGCCCGGCTTCCCGCCGGCGCGCGGCGTCACGGGCGGCGGCATCGGGCGGAAGTGCGCGATCGGTCATGCTCGTCTCGTCTCGGTCGGTGGGCTGCGGGTGGGAGGTGAGGTGGGGGCGGTTCGTCTACAGCGGGATGTTGCCGTGCTTCTTCGCCGGCAGCTCGTCGCGCTTACCGCGCAGGCCGCGCAGCGCCTTGATCACGGCGAGCCGGGTGCCGGCGGGCTCGAGCACATTGTCGAGCTCGCCGCGCTCAGCGGCGAGGAACGGCGAGGTGACGTCGGCCGTGTACTTCGCCGTCAGCGACGCGCGCAGCGCCTCGACGTCCTCGCCGCGCTCGGCGGCGGCGGCGAGCTCCTTGCGATAGAGGATGTTCACCGCGCCCGCGCCGCCCATCACCGCGATCTCGGCCGTCGGCCAGGCGATGTTGAAGTCGGCGCCCATCTGCTTCGAGCCCATCACGATGTAGGCGCCGCCGTACGCCTTGCGCGTGATGATCGTCACGAGCGGCACGGTCGCCTCGGCGTAGGCGTAGAGCAGCTTCGCTCCGCGCCGGATCACGCCGTTGAACTCCTGCTCGGTGCCCGGCAGGTAGCCCGGCACGTCGACGAGCGTGAGGATCGGGATCGAGAACGCGTCGCAGAAGCGCACGAAACGGGCCGCCTTCTCGCTCGCGTCGATGTTGAGCGTGCCGGCCATCTGCGCCGGCTGGTTGGCGACTACGCCGACGGTACGGCCCTCGACGCGGCCGAAGCCGATGATCATGTTGGGGGCGAAGAGCGGCTGCACCTCGAGGAAGTCGCCGCCGTCGAGGATGCCCTCGATCACCGTATTCATGTCGTAGGGCTGGTTGGGGCTGTCGGGGATCACCGAGTTGAGCCGGCGATCGGAGTCGGTGATCTCGAGCGCGGTATCGCTGTCGTACACCGGCGCCTCGGCGAGATTGTTGTCGGGCAGGAAACTCACGAGCGCCCGCGCGTAGTCGAGGGCGTCGTGCTCGTCGCTCGCGAGGTAGTGGGAGACACCGCTGACCTTGTTGTGGGTGAGCGCGCCGCCGAGTTCCTCGAACCCGACCTCCTCGCCCGTGACGGTCTTGATCACGTCGGGGCCGGTGACGAACATGTGGCTGGTCTTGTCGACCATGATCACGAAGTCGGTGAGCGCCGGCGAGTACACGGCGCCGCCGGCCGACGGGCCCATGACGATCGAGATCTGGGGGATCACCCCCGAGCTCTTCGTGTTGAGCCGGAAGATCTTGGCGTAGTTGCTGAGCGCCACCACGCCCTCCTGGATGCGCGCGCCGCCCGAGTCGAGGATGCCGATGATCGGGACGCCGGTCTTGAGCGCGAACTCCATCGCCTTCACGATCTTCTCGCCGGCGACCTCGCCGAGCGATCCGCCGAACGT
>JAGQTL010000139.1 GCA_020439035.1 Leucobacter sp.
ATCGCGATCCTGCGCAAGAAGGCGCAGCACGAGAAGCTCGACATCGATCACGAGATCCTCGAGTTCATCGCATCCAAGTTCTCGTCCAACATCCGCGAGCTCGAAGGCACGCTGATCCGAGTCACGGCGTTCGCGAACCTGAACCGTCAGCACATCGACATGCCACTGGTGCAGACAGTGCTGAAGGATCTCATCACGCTCGACGAGGACAACGAGATCCTCCCGACCGACATTATCAGCCACACGGCCGATTACTTCAACGTCGCGCTCGACGACCTCTACGGCCCGTCACGCGCGCAGCAGATCGCGATGGCGCGGCAGATCGCGATGTACCTCTGTCGTGAACTCACCCCGCTCTCCCTGCCGAAGATCGGCCATCTCTTCGGCGGGCGCGACCACACGACGGTGATGTACGCGTACAAGAAGATCGCTCAGCTGATTGCAGAGCGACGCTCGGTGTTCAACCAGGTCGCCGAGCTGACCACGAGGATCCGGCAGAGCACGAGGTAGCTACCCTCCGCGGATCGCGAGTTATCCACACGTCGTCGGTGACCTGTTGATAATTTCGAAAAACCGGGCGCGCGATGTGAAGAACTCGGCCTGGCCTGTGGAATCGAGGATCGCGGCAACTTCCGCGTCATCATGCGGATCTCGACTTATCCCGACCCCGCACACAACTCACACGCGTGTAGTTTCCCCAGCCTGAGCCGGAGTACGCCACTTATCCACAGTTTCCACAGGGGTTATTACTATTACAGAACCTCAAGAGACATTCGAGCACTCGATCACACTCTGCGGATCCGGCGGGCTCTCCGGCGACCCGAACAGCTGCCCCTGAGTGCGGCGAATGTGCAAAGATTGTGTGGCTAGCACCGTGCAGCTGCAAGGCCATCATGCTGCACCTCGATCGAGGAGCCCTCATGCGTTTCACCGTCAACAGAGACGTCTTCAGCGAGGCGGTGTCGTTCGCCGCCAAACTCCTGCCGCAACGGCCGACGCAGCCCTTGCTGAGCGGCGTCCTGATCGAGAGCGAGGCCGGCGAGCTCACCGTGTCGTCATTCGACTACGAGACCTCGGCCCGCACCACGGTCACGGCGGATGTCTCGGACCCGGGCCGAGCGCTGGTGTCCGGGCGCCTGCTCGGTGAGATCGCTCAGCGGCTTCCGCACTCCGATGTGGAGGTCACGCTCGACGGATCGCGCGTGCAGCTGCGCTGCGGCTCGGCGTCGTTCAGCCTGCCGGCGATGCCGGTGGACGAGTACCCGCAGGTGCCGAGCGTCGGCTCGGTCTCGGGTGTGGTTCCCGGAGAAGCGTTCGCGGAGGCCGTGGCGCAGGTGTCCCTGGCCGCGTCGAAGGACGACGTGACGCCGGTGATCACCGGCGTGCAGTTCGAGATCGTCGAGAACGCGCTCACGCTCACCGCGACGGACCGCTTTCGCGTCGCCACCCGGCGCTTGGACTGGGAGCAGCGCGACGCCGCCGGGGAGCTCACGGCGCTGGTGCCCGCGAAGGTCGTGGTCGAGGTCGGCAAGTCGTTCGCAGCCTCGACGACCGTCGAGGTGTCGATCATCAAGGACGGGGAGCGTGAGCTCATCGCGTTCACCGGCGGGAACAAGACCGTGACGTCGCTGCTGATCAAAGGCAACTATCCGCCGGTCGGGCGCCTGTTTCCGGAGAGCGTCGAGAACTATGCCGTTGTGAATACCGCGGATCTCGTGGAGGCGGTCGGGCGCGTTGGTCTGGTGCTCGAACGGGAGGCCGCGCTGCGGTTCAGCTTTGTCGAAGGGCAGGTGACGCTCGAGGCCGCCGGCACCGAGAGCGCGCAGGCGGCCGAAACCGTCGACGTCCACCTCGTCGGGGACGACATGGTGGTGTCGCTCAAGCCCCAGTTCCTCCTTGATGGGCTTCGGTCGACGCATGCGGAGTTCGCGCGGATCGGCTTCACCCGCACCGAGAATCCGAGCAAGGCCGGGCCCGTGCTGATCACGAGCCAGCGCAGCAGAGACGATGCCGGCGAAGAGAGCTTCCGCTACTTGCTGCAGCCCAACCTCCTCCTGCGGTAATCCGGTGCGCCCATGCGGGTGATTCATCTGAGCCTCGCGGACTTCCGGAACTACGCCGAAGCCGAAGCCGCCTTCGCGCCGGGGCGCAACCTCGTGGTCGGGCGAAACGGACAGGGAAAGACGAATCTCGTCGAAGCAATCGCATATTTTGCTTCGCTGCATTCGCATCGGGTGAGCGCCGATGCCGCGTTGATCCGGGCGGGCATGGATACCGCGGTCGCGCGGATGCGCGTGGGGGTGAATGACCGCGAGGCACTGCTCGAGCTCGAGTTCAATCGGCACGCACCGAATCGGGCCAGGATCAATAGGAACGCCCAGCGACCGCGAGAACTGATGCGCTGGTTCTCGGCGATCGTCTTCGCGCCGGAAGATCTCATGATCGTTCGCGGAGATCCGGCAGGGCGCCGCCGGTTCCTCGACGAGGCGCTGGTCGCGCGCACCCCCTCACTCGCCGGCGTGCTCTCCGATTACGATCGGGTCGTCAGGCAGCGCACGGCGCTGCTGAAATCGGCGCGGGCCAATCGGGCCGGATCGGCTGTCAACGCGACGCTCGGCGTGTGGGATGAGCAGCTGACAGCGCTGGGATCGCGGATCATGTTCGAGCGCCGCGCCCTGCTCGGGGCGCTGAGTACTCCTCTCCAGCAGGCCTATCACTCGCTGGTCGAAGTGGATCACGAGCCGCGACTGATCCTGCAGGAGACCGTTGCGCAAGCGCTGGGTGGCGGCCCGGCTGATGTTTCACGTGAAACAGGGGGCGTCGAACTCGATCCACGAAACGGAGCGACGGAGGGGGGCCCGGCCGCCGGTGACGCGGTCGACGGCGACGGTGCCTCCTCGAGTGATGTTTCACGTGAAACGCTGGAGCGGGATTTCCGCGCTGCACTCGCGGCTGTTCGGTCGCAGGAGCTGGAGCGGGCGGTCACGCTGGTCGGCCCCCATCGGGATGATGTGCTCTTCGCCTTGAACGGACTGCCGGTGAAGGGCTACGCGAGCCACGGGGAATCATGGTCCTTCGCGCTGTCGCTCCGACTGGCCGTGGCCGAGCTGCTTCGGCACGAATCGCCGGCGGGCGACCCTGTGATGATCCTCGATGACGTCTTCGCCGAGCTGGACACCGAGCGGCGGGCGCGATTGATGGAGGCCGTTGATACCTATGAGCAGGTGATCGTCACCGCCGCCGTCGAAGCGGACGTGCCGAGGGACCGGGAGTGGCACACGATCCGGATCGCCGCGGGCACCGTGGTCGACCCCCACGAGCCCGGAAGTTTCGGGCCTGGGGGAGGGCATGATGCGGTCGACGGCGCAGCGGTTCCTCGGAGTGGTGCGGATGACTCCTGACCCCGGATTCGCATCGGATACCTACCTGCGGCTCAAGGCCGTGTGGAAGGGGCTGCCCCCGCGCCGTCGTGCTCACGGCCGCGGCGGGGATCATGAGCACAGCGTGCCATTCGGCAAGGGGCGTGAGCCCCGTGCACTCGGCGACCTCCTGGCTGCGGCGGCCGTCGATATGGGGTGGACGGCCGAACTCGATCAGGCGCGACTGATCGCCGAGTGGCATCGCTTCGTGGGCGATTCGGTGGCGACTCACACGGACGTCGTCGAGCTGCGTGACGGGACCTTGATCGTGCAGTGCGACTCGACGACGTGGGCGACGGAGCTCCGGCGGCTCCGCGGAGAGATTCTCACCCGCATCCTCGACGAGTACCCGGATGCGCAGGTGCGCGAACTGCGCTTCCTCGCCCCCGGTGCTCCGAGCTGGCGTCACGGGCCCCGGACCGTGCGCGGTCGCGGGCCGCGCGACACGTATGGGTGAGGCTCGCGGTGAGGCTCGCGGTGCGATCGTCGCAGTCGAGTGAGTACCACGGAGACACCCCATGCCGGCTCCCGCTCCGGCGTCGACCGGCCGGGCGCAGGTGCGGCGACGAGCGTCTCGCGGGCGGATCGGTTCGCGCGGGTACGATCCTCGCGCGGACATGCCCCTGAATCGACCGCAACGGGCATTTCCTGAGCCGAACATTGATAAGCTAGGGTGCGAAAGAGCAGCACGGCGCAAAACTCGCTGAAAGCCGCCATACCGGCCGCAGAAGGAATCTCATTCGTCTATGACTTCAGAAGAGGCTACGGCCACGCAGGAATACGGTGCCGGTGACATCCAGGTGCTCGAAGGTCTTGAGGCCGTACGCAAGCGCCCGGGCATGTACATCGGATCCACCGGCCCGAGGGGGCTGCATCACCTCGTCTACGAGATCGTCGACAACTCGGTGGACGAGGCGCTCGCCGGCTATTGCGACACGATCGACGTCACCATTCTCGCCGACGGTGGCGTGCGCTGCGTCGACAACGGGCGTGGTATTCCGGTGGATCTGCACCCGACCGAGGGCCGTTCGACCGTGGAGGTAGTGCTGACCGTTCTGCACGCGGGCGGCAAGTTCGGCGGCGCCGGGTACGCCGTGTCGGGCGGATTGCACGGCGTGGGTTCCTCGGTGGTGAACGCGCTCTCCAGCCGCTTCGAGGTCGAGGTGAAGCGGCAGGGTTTCACGTGGAACATGAGCTTCACCGACAGCGTCCCGGATGCCCCCCTCGCGAAGGGCGAGCCGAGCGACGAGACCGGCACGACCATTACCTTCTGGCCGAGCGACGAGATCTTCGAGACCGTTGACTTCGATTACGCGACGCTGCGCACGCGGTTCCAGCAGATGGCCTTCCTCAACAAGGGCCTGCGGATCAAGCTCACCGATCTGCGACCGCAGGAGCCCGTCGAGAACGAGGCCGGCGACCTCGTCTCACCCCCCGCGCCGCATGACGAGTTCATGTACGAGAAGGGTATCGAGGACTACGTTCGGTACTTGAACTCGGCCAAGCGCGCGGAGCTCGTGAACGACGAGATCATCTCGTTCGAGGCCGAGGACACCGAGCGCCGCATCTCCGCGGAGATCGCCATGCAGTGGACGACGGCGTACACGGAAAGCGTGCACACCTACGCGAACACGATCAATACGCATGAGGGCGGCACTCACGAGGAGGGGTTCCGCGCGGCGCTGACCACGCTGGTCAACCGCTACGCGCGCGAGAAGAACCTCCTGCGCGACAAGGACGACAATCTCTCCGGCGACGATGTGCGCGAGGGACTCACCGCGGTCATCTCGGTGAAGCTCGGCGAGCCGCAGTTCGAGGGTCAGACGAAGACGAAGCTCGGCAACACCGAGGCCAAGGCGTTCGTCCAGAAGGTCGTTGGGGACCAGCTCGGCGACTGGTTCGAGCGCAACCCGGGCCCGGCGAAGGACATCATTCGCAAGGCGATCCAGGCCGCGACGGCCCGCCTTGCCGCGCGGAAGGCGCGCGAGACCGCGCGCCGCAAGGGCCTCCTCGAGTCCGGCGGCATGCCGGGCAAGCTCTCGGACTGCACGAGCAAGGATCCGACGATCTCCGAGATCTTCATCGTCGAGGGCGACTCCGCCGGCGGCTCGGCCAAGACCGGCCGCAATCCCGAGACGCAGGCCATCCTGCCGCTCCGCG
>JAGQTL010000140.1 GCA_020439035.1 Leucobacter sp.
GGCGCTTCTTGATGACTGAACCCATCGGTTACCTCACATCGTCACGGAGTTGGAAAGTCTGCCGAGCCGGATCCCGACCCACAAGATATACATCCTAGCAGCACCGGCGACGCCGTACCTGCGCGACCGCATCGCTCAGCGGGTCGAGGCGGCCCGGGCTCAGCCGCGCAGCTTGAATCGCGCGACGAGCTCCTTCACCCGGTGCTCGGCGCTCGCTGCGGCGCGTCCGATCGCCTCGGCCGCGGTCGCGATCTCCTCGGGCAGCACCTCGTCGACCGCCCCCTCGGGGTCTGGGAGCAGCTCTCCGCTCTCCGAGCGGTACTCGAACGTCACCTCGGTGTCGAAGCCCGCCGACAGGAACGGGATCACGAAGTCCTCGACCATCTCGAGCGGCTCCGGGTTCAGCGAGTAGAAGCGGTGCTGGCCCTCCTCGCGCACGGTCACCAGTTCGGCCTCTCGGAGCACCTTCAGGTGCTTCGACACCGTCGGCTGGCTGATCTCGAGCTGCGCCACGATCTCCGAGACGCTGGCGTCGGCGTCCTGGACGTGCTTGTCGAGCAGCACCTGCAGGATGTCGCGTCTGGTCGCGTCGGCCACGACCCCGAAAATATCTGGCATAACCTCAAGGGTATCGCCCGTTGCGGAGTAGCATGACAACCGCAGACACCGCGAGTTCCGCACGGCAGGGCCGCTCGAGGCACGCGGTGCGTGACGATCCGGAGAGAAGGTGGCGTTGAGGGCGCAAACGGCGACCCGGCGATCGCAGACGCCGCTGTCCCAGAAGTCGTGGCTGCACGCCATGATCCAGGCATCGCCCGCGCGCTACGCCCTCCTCATCTTCAGCGGTCTGATCCTCGTCTGGACGGCGCTGCTCTCGCTGCCGTTCGCGACCCGCACGGGCACCGTCACCCCGCTGGCCGATGCCTTCTTCGCCGCCGTCTCCGCGATCTGCGTGACCGGTCTCACCACCGTCGACATGGCCGCGCACTGGTCGATGTTCGGCGACCTCGTGATCCTCATCGGCCTGCAGATCGGCGGCATCGGCGTGCTCACCCTGGCGAGCATCCTCGGCGTCACGGTCACCCGCAGGCTCGGTCTGCGCCAGCGCCTGCTCGCGGCGAGCGACACCAACCCGGCCCGCACGGTGCGCGGCGCGAGCGAGAGCCAGGCCGTCGGCCTCGGCGAAATCGGCGGCCTGCTCGCGGCCGTAGCGCTCAGCCTCCTCGTGATCGAAGGCGCCCTCACGCTGCTCATCACCCCCCGGCTGCTCGCGGCCGGCTACGACTTCTGGCATGCGCTCTGGTTCGGCTTCTATCTGTCGGCCTCGTCCTTCACGAACACGGGGTTCGTGCCGATGGCCGGCGGGATCGAGCCGTTCGCCACCGATGCCTACCTCCTGATCGTGCTCGCGATCGGCGTGTTCCTCGGCAGCATCGGCTTTCCCGTGATCTTCGCGCTCTACCGCACCGTCACGGGTCGCGGCACCCACAAGACGCGCCGGCTCGGCCTGCACGCGAAGCTGACGCTCACGACCACCATCGCCTTCGTGATCCTGGGCTGGATCGCCATCGCCGCGCTCGAGGCCGACAACACCGGCACGTTCGGCGAGCAGAACTTCTGGCAGACGATGCTCAGCGCGGGCTACACCTCCGTGATGACCCGCTCCGGGGGGCTCGGCACGATCGACCCCGTCGATATGAACGGATCCACGCTGCTCGTGATGGACATGCTGATGTTCGTCGGAGGCGGATCCGCATCCACCGCGGGCGGGATCAAGGTGACCACGATCGCCGTGCTGTTCCTCGCGGCCTACGCGGAGGCGCGCGGCTACCAGAACATGCAGGCGTTCGGCCGCAGCATCCCGGTCGAGGTGCTCCGCCTCTCGGTGTCGATCGTGATCTGGGGCGCGACCATTGTCGCCGCGGCCACCATCACCCTGCTCCACATGACCAAGCTGCCGCTCGACCACGTGCTCTTCGAGGTGATCTCCGCCTTCGGCACGTGCGGGCTCAGCACCGGCGTGTCAGAGTCGCTCCCCGACGCCGGCAAGTACGTGCTCGCCGCCACCATGTGGGCGGGCCGCGTCGGCACCGTCACCCTCGCCGCGGCGGTCGCAGCCACGAGCCGCCGCCGCATGTTCAGGTTCCCCGAGGAAAGGCCGATCGTTGGTTGATATTCGCAGTGACGCACCCGTACTCGTGATCGGCCTCGGCCGCTTCGGCGCCGCCACGGCCGGTCAGCTCGACCGCCAGGACCGCGAGGTGCTGGTCGTCGACACCGACATCTCGCTCGTGCAGAAGTGGGCGGACCGCGTGACGCACGCGGTGCAGGCCGATGCGCGATCGATCGAGGCGCTGAAGCAGATCGGCGCGGAGGAGTTCCAAATCGCGGTCGTCGCCACGGGATCGTCGGTCGAATCGAGCGTGCTCATCGCCGCGAACCTCGTCGATCTCGGGGTGCCGCAGATCTGGGCGAAGGCCATCTCGCTCTCGCACGGCAAAATCCTCGAACGCATCGGCGTCAACCACGTGATCTACCCCGAGCGCGAGGCGGGAGAGCGCGTGGCCCACCTGCTGAGCGGCAGCATGCTCGACTTCATCCAGTTCGACGACAACTACGTGATCGCGAAGATGTACCCGCCGCGGTCGATCCGCGGTCGCGCCCTCAAGGACAGCGGCGTGCGCACCCGGTATCGCGTCACCGTGGTCGGCGTGAAGACCCCGGGCCAGGACTTCGCCCACGCGACGCAGGACACCGTGGTGTCGCCGCACGATCTCATCATCGTCAGCGGCACCGCGGCCGACGTGGAGCGCTTCGCCACGATCGGATAGGCGCGGGATCCCGAGACCGGCCCCGCACGCACGGCGCAGGATCCGCTCAGCCGGCCGCCAGTTCCTCCGAACGGCGGATGTTCGCGGCGAGTGCGCGGTCGAACAGCTCCGGCCAGCCTCCCTGCTGCTGCAGCACCTCGACGGCCCGCTCCGTCGTGCCCTTCGGGCTCGTGACGCGCCGGCGCAGCTCTGCGGCGTCGGCGCCCGACCGCCGCAGCAGCTCCGCGGCGCCCACGACCGTGCCCTGGGCGAGCAGCCGCGCCTCTTCGGCGGTGAATCCCAGGCGCTCGGCCGCGGCGATCATCTCCTCGACGTACAGGAAGAGGTAGGCCGGGCCCGATCCGGCGATGGCGGTCACGGCATCGATCTGATCCTCGCGCACCACGAGCACGTCGCCGACCGTGGCGAACACGCGACGCACGGTGTCGATGGCCTCCTCGCCGGCGGCCTCCCCGCCGGCGATGCCGGTCACGCCGAGCCCCACGGTCGCGGGCGTATTGGGCATCGCCCGCACGATCGGCGTGCCCTCGGGCAGCAGCGCGGCCATGCTCTCGATCGTGACGCCGGCGGCCACGCTCACGACCACCGTGCCCGGCGAGAGCTCGCCGGCGATCTCGCGCAGCACCTCGTGGATCAGCCACGGCTTGACGCCGAGCACCACCACTCCGGCCCCGCGCACCGCCGCACGGTTGGCCCCGGGATCGACTTCGGCCGCGTGGGCGACGACGTCTGCGGCGTCGGCATAGCGCTCGGCGCTCGCCGCGGTCCGCACCGCGACGTGCACGGGGCCGGCCAGGCGCACGCCCGGCGCGCGCAGGCCGTCGAGGATCGCGCCGCCCATCGATCCGGCGCCCAGTACCGCAATCGTCGGCAGCGCCAGGGATTCATCGCTCGTATTCATGCCCACAAGCCTAGGATGGAACCATCACACAGGAGGGGTTGGATGAGCATGAACAGCGAGAACTCGGCGGCGATCGAAGCGGCACTGCTCCAAGGGGCCGCCATCCGTCGGGTGATCGAGCTGCATGTGGAGCACACCGGCTCGGGCCTGATGGTCGGCGCGAAGGTCGATCTCGAGGAGCAGCTGACGATGAAGGAGGTCTCGGCGGTGCTCGCGCAGGCGAAGCGGCGGTTGCAGGCCGCGGCCCCCGAGGCCGAGATCGTCTACCTCGAGCCCGACGTGTGGATCGACCCCGACGCGGTGCAGCCGACCACGAGCAGCATCGTGATGCTCGGGATCGACTGAGGCGTCAGCGGCGACTGCGGAAGAACTCGTCGAGCAGCGCCGCGCTCTCGTCGGCGCGAACGCCGGCGATCACCTCCGGTACCGCATGGGGCAGGCGCCCGTCGCGCAGCAGGTCGTAGACGCTGCCCGCCGCGCCCGCCTTCTCGTCCCAGGCACCGAACACGACGCGCGGCACGCGAGCCGCGAGGATCGCCCCCGCGCACATCGCGCAGGGCTCGAGCGTCACCACGATCGTGCAGCCGGCGAGCACGCGATCGCCGAGCGCGGCCGCCGAGCGGCGCAGCGCGATCACCTCGGCGTGGCCCGTGGGATCCTGCGACGCCTCACGGCCGTTGCCGCCGCGCCCCAGCACGGCGCCGTCGGGCCCGAGCACCACAGCCCCGACCGGGATCTCCCCCGCACGGGCCGCGGCGCGCGCCTCGTCGAGCGCGAGCGCCATCGCGGCGAGTTGCTCCGAGTTCGCCGGAATGGGCATCGCACCGCGCCTTTCGCCTGTCGGATCCTGTGAGCGGGCTGGCTAGGATTGACGCATGCGCGTCGTCATTGCGGATCACCCGCTGGTCACCCACAAGCTTACGGTTCTGCGCGATGAACGGACGCCTCCGGCCACCTTCCGGCTGCTGATCGAAGAGCTCACCACCCTCCTCGCCTACGAGGCGACGCGCGACGTGCGGGTCGAATCCGTGGAGATCACGACGCCGGTCGCCCCCACCACGGGCGTGCGCCTGAGCCGGCCCGCGCCCCTCATCGTGCCGATCATCCGCGCGGGCCTCGGCATGCTCGAGGGCATGGTGAAGCTCCTGCCGACGGCCGAGGTCGGCTTCCTCGGGATGAAGCGCGACGAGACCACGCTGCAGCCGGAGACCTACGCGGAGCGCCTGCCCGAAGACCTGAGCGGCCGACAGTGCTTCGTGGTCGATCCGATGCTCGCGACGGGCGGATCGCTCGCGGCGGCGATCCAGTTCCTCTTCGATCGCGGCGCCGACGACGTGACCGCGGTGTGCATCCTGGGCACGCCGGAGGGCATCTCCGCGATGCGGGAGATGGTCGGAGAGCACAACGTCACCCTGGTGCTCGGAGCACTGGATCAGGGGCTCAACGAGCAGGCATACATCGTGCCGGGTCTCGGCGATGCCGGCGACCGGCTCTACGGTACCGTCGACTGACCGCCGCGAGGGCCGGGTCGCAGACGGATCGCACGCCCTCGCCGAGACGGCACGAGAAATGATTTGACAGGCATCGACATTGTTTGCAACACTTTTGTCTATGCATGACATTACGCGACCCGTGTCCACCAGCGAGGTGAACGTAGGGCAGACCGGCATGATGATGGCCGGTCGCGTTGTCATGTGCTGCCGAATGCACAAGGCGCTCTAACAGAGCCGTAGCACCCCTGCTCGCTCTGGCGCCTACCGCCGAGATCCGGGTGTGCCGCCCGACCGGCACACGCACGGCCCGCGTCGGCCTTCCCTTCTCACACGGAGAACGACGCCCGGCGATGATCCCCCATCGCACACCGCAGCGAACCGCTGCACACCCCACGCGCATTCGACAGCATCACACGAGGACTTCATCATCATGACCACTCAGACTCTCACCCGCACCCCGTCTACCCCGGCCCCCCAGCGTCACGTGCCCACGGGCACCGAGGTGCGCGGCTTCGCCCTGTACGTCGGCCTGGCCGACGACAAGGTGGCCGACGGCGACCCGAAGCTCGGCGCCATCGTCACCCAGATCAAGCAGCTCGTGGCCCAGCTCGCGCCCGCCGCCGAGACCTACGCCGCCGTCGCGCTCGCCCCCGAGGGGACCGGCGGGCGCGACATCGACGTGGTGCGGCTCGCGCTCGGCGACCCGGCGGCGCTCGCGCGCCAGAAGCACGAGGACGCCGACGAGGTGGATCAGGACCGCGCGGGCGGCGTCACGATCGACCTGAGCCGCAAGCGCGTGCTGCTCGACAGCGTGCCCGCGCCGCTCACCTACCGGGAGTTCGAACTCCTGCAGTACTTCGTGCTGCGCGAGGGCCGCACGGTCAGCCGCGAGGAACTCATCCAGGCGCTGTGGTCCGACGCTCCGGCCGAGGAACAGCCGAACGAGCGGACCATCGACGTGCACGTGCGCCGGCTGCGCGTCAAGCTCGCACACTACCAGGACATCGTGCGCACGGTGCGCGGCATCGGCTACCGCTTCGACCGGCACGCCGACGTCGCGATCCTGCAGACCTCGACGCCGAGCCCCGATCTGTTCTGAGACGAGCCGCCGTCCTACGTTTTCCGATGCGGGCACGCCTCTAGCCCGACACGCCGCAACTACGGTACATTCGTAGCAAGCTACCGACGTAGCCCGACTGTTTCTACAGGGAGAACACCATGAGCTACCAGCCCAACGACCAGGTTCCGCATCAGCCGCAGCCCCAACAGCCGGCCGCCCCGACTCCGCCCCCCGCCTACCAGCAGCCGGCGCAGCCCGCCGCTCCGGCCGATGCCGCACTGAACACCCTCAACCTGAACTACTGGCTCTCGGTGTTCTTCGTGTGGCTGCCCGCCCTCATCTTCTGGCTCATCGAGAAGGACAAGGGCAACGCTCGGGCCACGCAGCTGCACGTCGCGAACTTCAACTTCTCGCTGCTGCGCACCGCCGTCTACGTGGTCACCCCGATCCTCGGGCTGATCCCCTACGTCGGCCTGGTGCTCGTGCCGCTGTGCTGGATCGGCTCGATCGTCCTCTTCGTCTTCCACATCATGGCGGCGACGAAGACGGCGCAGGCGTACAACACCGGCACGCCCAAGGATCCGTTCATCTTCAACATTCCGCTCATCAAGTAGCGAGAATCCACGGCAACGGCCCTGTCGGCATCGCGCCGGCGGGGCCGTTGCTCATTCCCCGCCGTCGCCGTCGGGAGCCATCGCGGTCGGCCCCGACCGAGCCTGCCGCCGCGCCGACCGCGCCCGCCACCATACCCAGAAGCGTGCGAGCTGCATACGCGCCCACGCGGTGAGGCGCCGCGCCCAGTGGAACTCCGAGCCGAGGATCGTGAGCCCGATGAAGACGATGAGCCAGCCGGGGCCGGGAAGCGGCACGAGGATCAGGCCGACGATGATCACGAGCACGCCAACGACGGTCACGAGCACCTTGTAGAAGGTGTTGAGCCAGGGGTACCGGCGGATGATCGTGCGCCAGCGCGCCATCCAGCGGCCGATCGGCCGGCCGATGCGATTCGCGCGCGCGAAGTCATCGGCGCTCGGGTCGACCCCATCGATCGGGTTGGCGGCGTCGGTCGGGTCGATCGGATCGATCGGATCGTGGGACTCGGCCATGCTCCGATGCTAGTGGAGGCCCCTGAAATCAGGCCGCGACGCATTCCTCGGGCAGCTCGACCTCGCGCGGGTCGGCGCTCGTCTCGTCGACGAGGATCCACTCATCGAGATTGGGGTCGTACAGATTCTGCACGCCGAAGTGCAACAGTTGCCGAATGCTGCTCGGATCGTCGGCGTCGACGTAGATGTCGCCAGCCATAAGCGGTACGCGCAGCGGAACGCCCGTGTCTCCGAGCAGGTCCGAGGGGAGATCGACCGTGCCGACGGACCGGAAGTGATGCACGAGGTGGTCGTCCTCGCGATGCAGGGTCTCCTCCCCGGCGAAGCTCGCCGTCGCGAAGCCGGCGTTGAGCTCGGCGAGCGTGAACGAGCCGACATGTGAGCACGGCATCCGCGGCACCTCCGGCCAGGCGTATGTGAGCGTGTAGAGCTCGCCCGAGCGGATGATGTTGGTGAAGTGGACCGGATCGCCGTCGCCGCCGGCGATCATCTGGAAGTCGCCGTCGTTGCCGTACCAGACGAACGGCACCTCGATGCCGAGGTCGGGCACCGCATATCTGCCGCTCCACGAGAAGGTTTCGGGGATCCTCGGCCGCGGTGGCACCGCTGAGGGCTCGGGCACCGGCGTGCGCGCGGCGTCGGTGTGCGCGCCGGTCGACGGCGAGGGACCCGGGGCACCCGGCGGCACCGAACACGCGGTGAGCCCCAGGCCGAGCGCGAGGGCGGCGATGAGGGCGCCCTCGCGCACCCGGTCTCGTGGAGTCACCGGTACCACGACGTCTCGACTCACCTCGCCTGGGCTCGGGCGAGAGTCAGGCGCTGAGCGCGCCGACGAAGGCGAGCGCGAAGAGGAAGACGCCGAGCGCGATGAGCATCGCGATCACGCCAAGAACGATGCCCGTCACGCTCATCGCTCGCGCCCGCTCCTTCACCGCCCCGACGATGCCGAGAACGACTCCAGCCAGGCCGGCAATGCCGGCCACGAGGAGCACGCCGGCACCGGCGAGCGTGGTGAAGAAGATGACCAGGAGCACGATTCCGATCACGGAGAGGGCGAGAGCCAGAATGGAAAGCAGTTTCGAGGCGGACGTACTCATGATGCTCCTAGCGTGGGCGAATAACGGGGTTCATGCCCCAGCCTAGGCGGCATTCCGTTTCAATGGCCATGAAACGGTGAGTTCACGCGACCTCCGCGGGCGAGCTCGGTGCGGCACCCGTCGGCGCACCCTGGGCGAGGCGGCGAACGACCCCTTCGAGATGGCGCACGCCCGCGATCAGGTCGCCGTCGGTCGTGTACTCATCGAGGTTGTGCGAGATACCCGCGACGCTCGGCACGAAGAGCATGATGGTCGGCACGTCGTCCTTCATGTTCGTCGAGTCGTGACCCGCCACCGTCATGACGCGATCGTGCGTCAGGCCGAGCTCCTCGGCCACCTCGCGCGCGAGCTCCACACCCGCCTCCGGGTAGGGGTTCTGATCCCAGGTGTGCTCGGCCCTGATCTCGATGCCGACGCGATCCTCGCGCCGAACCCGATCCACTGTTTGCATCAGCGAATCGTGCGCGGCCCGGATCACCTCGGCGCTCGGCGAGCGCAGATCGAGCAGCAGCTCGACCTCGCTCGCCACCACGACCGGGGAGTTCGGGTAGACGTTCAGCTCGCCGCAGGCCGTGTGCAGCAGGCCGGGCGCGAAGTCGTCGACGAGTTCGCGGGCCGCCACCACGAGCCGCGCGGCTCCCAGCAGCGCATCGCGGCGATCCACCATCAGCGCCGCGCCGCTGTGCGCCTGCTCGCCGGTGACGACGAACTCGTACTTGTGGGCCGCCCACGTCGCGTTCACGAGGCCGATCGTCACGCCGTCCTCCTCCATGCTGCGCCCCTGCTGCACGTGGATCTCGGCGTACGAGGCGACCTCGCGCCCCGCGGCCGGACCGAAGACGGGGCCGGCCCCGCGCTCATCGATCGTGTCGAGCGCCTCGCGCACCGTGATGCCGTGCCGATCCGTCGTCGCAAGCACTTGCTCGAGCGGAAGCTTGCCCGTGAACACCGAGCTGCCCATCATCGACGGCTTGAAGCGCGATCCCTCCTCGTTGAACCAGTTCACCACCGCGAGGTTGCAGCGCGCCGCGGCATTCCCGGCCCGCACCTCGTCGGCGACCCGGAAGCACGCGTGGGCCGCGGCGACGACACCGTAGGCGCCGTCGAAGCGACCCGCGGTCGGCTGCGAGTCGAGGTGCGAGCCCGCGAGCACGTACGGCGCCCCCGGCACGAGCTCGAGCAGGCCGAACAGGTTGCCGACCTCGTCGCGGCGCACGGTGAATCCGTGCGAGGCGAGCAGCTCCGCGAGCCAGGCGCGCTGCTCGCCGTCCGCCGCCGTGGCGGCCTGGCGGTCGACGCCGTTCGTGCCGGGCACCGCGCCGATCCGCGAGTGCACGGCCCAGTCTTCGAGGAATGCGCGATCCTCGAGGGAGGATCGGTCGGGCCCGGTCATGTCGGGCTCCTTCCTTCTGTCGAGCACGCTGGCCGGGACTCACCGAACGGGGGCGATGCCCTGCGGGCAGGTGCGTCGGCTAGAAGTCCCAGTACTCGTCATGGGCCGCGTGATCACGCGGATCTTCGGGGTTTGCAGCGGTGCCGTGCCCTCTGCGTGCCACTCTGAAACAGGCTCTCATTTCTGCCGCTTTTCGCAGCGCGTGGCACGTTTCTAGGGTAGCCACGCGTGACGCGGGCGGCAACGATTGCCCGACGCACCCTCGCTTCGATAGGAATTTGAGGATCGATTCAGAAGAAGAGCTGCGGGCCGAGCCGCGCGAGGGCGCACGGTACTATGCGACGTCGACGGTGGCCATCATGCCAGCGTCTTCGTGATCAAGGATGTGGCAATGGTAGACGCTGCGCCCCGGGTGACGCGCGAAGTCGACGAGCACCCGCACTCCATCCTGCGCGGGAACATTGATGACGTCGCGCCAAGTGGGTTCACTGACCGGTTGCCCACCCGCTTCGATCACCTGCATCGGCCAAATGTGCAGATGGAAGGGGTGATCCATAGGGGTGGGGTTCGTGATGAGCCACTCCTCGACGGCCCCTGCAGCAACGTGTTGGTCCACTCGGTCCATGTCGAAGGCACGACCGTCGAACCCGAAATCCATCATGCTTCCGCCACCGCCCATCATCATCCCCATTCCCATGGTGAAGGTGATCTCGCGCTGCCGTGCGACGGGCTGCTCGCGCAGATCTCGAACCGACGGTCGTTCTAGTGCCGCGCCCGGCGCAGCAACTTCTTGCCCCGCGACAGTGAGCGTGGCAATGGTCTCGGGACCGGAGAGGTTCTGGCCTCCCATCATTCCCATCCCGCCGCGGTCATAACCCAGCGTCTGAAACTCACCACTCCCAGCGCTCATGCTCACGAGAAGATCGGCGCGATTGCCGGGCGCTAGAAGTACCTCCCGCACTTCCGGAGGAGCCTGCTCGTGGCCGCCGTCGATCCCGAGCAACTCAAGACGTTGCCCAGGCAGGGCCAAGCGAAGGTAGCGCGAGGTGCATGCATTGATCACACGCCAGCGTTCCTGCTCCCCAGGTCGTGCCGACATGTGCGGACGGTGCTGACCATTGACCAACAGGAGATCACCTTCGCGGCCCATCATCACGTCCGCGCCCGAGGCGGCCGCAATCTGTCCGCCAGGAGTCAGTGAAATGTCCGAGACGACGAGCACCCGCTCGCGGCTGATGGGCATGTGGCCATCCTCGACGATCAGCGCACCGTACAAGCCGCCGAATATCTGGTCGGCAACTGAGCCATGCCGGTGAGGGTGATACCAGAACACCCCAGGCGGATGATCCTCTGGCAACGTGAATCGGTAGTCAAAGCTCTGCCCCGGGTCTATCGAGAGGAAAGGGTTGTCACCGTTCCCCGCGGGAGACACCTGTAGTCCGTGCGTATGCAGGTTGGTTGGGGTGTCCAGTTCGTTCCGCAACTGCACCTCGATGGAGTCCCCCGGTCGCACGCGCCAGGTCCGTCCCGGCACCATGCCGCCGTATGTCAGGGCATGCACCTGACGTCCGGCGATGGTCAATTCGCGACGCGCGGCAACGAGGTCGACCTGCAGCAACCCGCCGCTGCTTCGTAACACCTCCGGCTCGATCAGCAGTTCTCCATCGGCCATTGCTCTGCCCCAGGGGAGACCTGTTTGAGAGAGACCGATCCCGCCGATGACGACACCGAGCCCTCCCAGAGCGCCGAGCTGGAGCGCCTGTCGACGGGTAATGGGTTTCATGCGTCGGGTGCTCGGTCAAGTCGTTGACGTCGCTCGTCGTACTCGGTGGTGTCAATTTCGCCACGGGCATAGCGCTCATCGAGCAACTCGCGAGCCCGGTTGCTCTCGGTGCGATGAGGTGACTGTCGAGGATCGCGTGCAGCAAAGACTCGAACTAGGAGCACAATGAGTACGGTAATTCCCACCAGGAGCAGGATGAGGAAAACCCAGCTCCAGCCCATACCCCACCAACCCATGTGGTCCCAGTTCGGCCCCATTACCCTCACCTCCGAGGTGCTGACTCCGCAAACTCCGGCGGGCAACTGTTGGGGTGGTATCGGCAACTCAGCCGCTGTTCCAGCAATCGTCGAGTGGAGTCTTTGCCTCGATTTTACTTGAGACCCGATTCCCCGACCATGTGTAATTACTGCGGGTGAATCGGGCGCTGGGAAGCTGAAGATGCGTCTGCACCTGATCGAGGTCTCGTACCGAGGTCGTGTCCGCCCGAGACGAACGGATTGCCAGGTGGTACCCCTGGGAGGTATCGCCTCGACATGATTGAATAGCATGTGCAAGTCAAGTTGCGACGTACCGGTCCGGGAGGTGTTGGAGTGTCAGTTCAAGGCGCCCTCCCCTCGGCCCTGTTCGACCTGAAGCCTCGCCGGTTCATCGTCGCCCTGTTCGCGATCGGTGCACTGCTGCTGTGTGCCTTCCTCATGCACGCCTTCGAGCATGGACAGAACCATGAGACCACGCCGACCGCGGCATCCTTGGTGCATGTCGCGGCTGCCGCGGGGAACCAATCATCGCCGGTCTCCGCCGGTCACGGCACCCAATCGTCAGTTGCGCAATCTGGTGGAGTCGCGGATCATGGCGACGCGTGTGGCGCAGGCTGTGGCGGACACGACGCGATACAGCTCGCCTGCATGCTCGCATTTCTGACGAGCCTCGTGTTCTTCGCCCTCTACCTCACCCGCCTGTTGGCAACGAATGACAGGCTTCGTGAGCGCGCGATGGACACCATCGTGAGCGCTCGGGCTGGACCTCGCCCAATGACGCCGTCACCACAGGAACTCTCCATCAGTCGGACTTGATCGGTCCGTCGACGCTGCGCACATGCGCACCGCCTCGATTCGCCGACCCAAAAATTCTCCGACACATTGGAACGACTCTTGAAACTCCGAACATTCTTCGTTATCCCTGCCATCCTCACGGCAAGCCTGGTCTTGGCCGGATGCACGGCTGGCTCCGGCGCGTCCGCGCCGCCACAATCAACAACTTCGTCATCCGTGACTGAAGACTTCAACTCCGCTGACGTGATGTTCGCGCAGATGATGGTGCCCCACCACGTACAGGCCGTGGAGATGTCCGACGTGATCCTCGCGAAGGAGGGGATCGATCCTCGCGTCGTCACCCTTGCCGAAGAGATCAAGGCGGCGCAGCAGCCTGAAATCGACGCGCTCAACGGCATGATCGAAGCGTGGGGGATGCCACCGGCCGCGACGGATGGCATGGATATGGGGCATGGCGGCCACATGGACGGCATGATGACCGAGGAAGACATGGCCGCACTCGACGCCGCGACAGGCACAGAAGCGAGCCGACTGTTCCTTGAACAGATGATCGTTCATCACGAGGGGGCAGTGGAAATGGCGCAACTTCAGGTTGACTCCGGGGTGAACCCGGATGCGGTGACCATGGCCCAGGCCATCATCGACGCTCAGAACGTCGAGATCGAGACCATGCGCGAAATCCTCCAGAGCCTGTAGCTCCCCGCTCGGTGCGGGTGACGTTGCTTCCAGTCACGCCCGCACCGAGTCCCACCCCTACTTTGACTTCTGCTGTGCTCCTTGTGGTCGACCCGCGAGGAGCACAGCGTAATCAACCTTGAAAGACGTGACATGAAACGACCAACCATCCTCGCCGCAGCCGCAGCAGTCCTTGCCCTCGTGCTGGTCGGGTGCTCCGCCCCTGACACGAACCCTGACCCGGCAGGGGCCGATCTGCTCGCCGAGCACGGCCTCACCGACATGTCAGCGGTTGACATTATCGACAGCCTCGACAGAATGCCCGTGAGCGATCGCCCCGCAGACTTGATCGCATCCGTGCAGCCTGAAGCACTCGTTCTCACCGACAATGTCCGAGAAGTAACCATGGACATGCCGGACGATGTCACATACTTGTCAATCGCCCCATACGTCGAGCAGACCCATGAGTGCTATTACCACAGCCTCACGACCTGCCGCGGTGAGCTGTCGGGACAGGACATCGAAGTACGCATCGTTGACGACACAACCAGCGAAGTGATCGTCGCAGAGTCGACGACGACATTCGATAACGGATTCGCTGGATTCTGGGTTCCTCGTAGTCTGCAGGGAACGATCGAAGTGACATACGGCGGCCGATCCGGCACCACGCCGTTCTCTACCACAGGCGATGCGGCAACCTGCATCACAACGCTCCAGCTCACATGAAACGACGTGCCGCCGACCCTTATCGGCCACACCTCTCTCGCATCCATCGGGCCGACGTCTGAATCGCGACGTAGCCAGCCATAGACGGGAACTGCAATGAACCAACAACCAGGCCACGACCATCACGACCATCACGACCACCACCCCTCCAATGGCCACAACCACGGCCGACCGGACACGCCGATCGAGCACGCCGCTCATGACGATCACGCCGTTCAACATTCGAGTGAACATGCACACCACGGCATGCACACCGAGACCGTCACCGCGGGCAGCCCGGATCCCCAGGTGGGTCACGATGCCCACGCGGGTCACGGAAGCGGTTCGCAGGGACATGATTCCCATGCTGATCATGATCCGGGCGCCCATGCCGGGCACAGCGTGGCCATGTTCCGGAACCGCTTCTGGGTGACACTTGTCCTTTCAATACCCGTGGTCGCGTTCAGCCCCATGATCGCGATGATCTTCGGCTACCACCTGCCCGAAACTGGGTGGACGACATGGATCGCGCCTGTCCTGGGCACAGTGATTTTCTTCTACGGCGGCATGCCGTTCCTCAAGGGCGCGTGGCGGGAGATCAAGCTCCGGCAGCCCGGGATGATGCTGCTCATCGCGATGGCGATCACGGTGGCGTTCCTCGCGTCTTGGGCCACGTCGCTCGGCGCCGGTCTCGATCTTGACTTCTGGTGGGAACTCGCCCTGCTGGTTGTCATCATGCTGCTCGGGCACTGGCTTGAAATGCGAGCACTCGGCGGTGCGTCAAGCGCCCTCAACGCACTCGCTGCGCTGCTTCCCGATACCGCCGAGCTGGTTCGTGAAGACGGGGCCGTGGAACAAGTCCCAAGTACCGACGTCAATGCCGGAGACCTCGTGCTTGTACGTGCCGGAGGACGCGTTCCCGCCGACGGAACCGTCGAGTCGGGATTCGCAGACATGGACGAATCTATGATCACGGGCGAATCGACAACCGTTTCCCGAGCCGTTGGCGATACCGTCACCGCGGGCACCGTCGCCACCGACTCAGCGATCCAAGTGCGGGTGACCGCAGTCGGCGAGAACACGGCGCTGGCTGGCATCCGTCGGCTCGTGGCGGACGCGCAGGCATCCTCTACTCGCGCCCAGGCGCTCGCCGACCGTGCAGCGGCACTGTTGTTCTACTTCGCCGTGGGTGCGGCCGTGATCACCGCAGTGGTGTGGCTCATCGTCGGCAGCCCCGCCGACGCCATTACCCGCACGGTGACGGTGCTGATCATCGCCTGCCCGCACGCGCTCGGGCTCGCGATTCCATTGGTGATCTCGATCGCGACAGAACGGGCCGCCCGCGCTGGCGTGCTGGTGAAGGATCGGCTGGCGCTTGAGCGCATGCGCACCGTCGACGTGGTCATGTTCGACAAGACCGGCACGCTCACCGAGGGCCGCCACGCCGTCACCGCAGCCGCAGCCGTTCCTGGCACCGACCCGCAGCGCGTGTTCCGACTGGCTGCCGCGGCGGAATCACCGAGCGAGCACCCCGTCGCTCGCGCGATCGTCGCATGGGCAAACGAGCACAGCGGCGGCTTGCCCATTCCATCGGTTACCGAGTTCCGCTCGGAGCCAGGTGTCGGCGTGTCAGGAACCGTCGAGGGTGTCGAGGTTCGCGTTGGTGGCCCTCGGCTCCTCGCCGCGCTCGACCTGTCCGTGCCCGAAGGAATCCAGGCCGAGGTCACCGAGTGGGAATCGACCGGGTCGAGCGTCCTGTTCGCGGTTATCGAGGGCCGCATCGAGGGTGCGTTCTCGCTCAAGGACGTCATTCGCCCCGAATCGCGTGCCGCCATTGACGAAATGCACCGTCGTGGGATCCGGGTTGGCATGATCACCGGTGACGCACAACAGGTCGCGGACGCGGTCGCAGCCGATCTCGGCATCGACGAAGTGTTCGCGGGGGTTCTCCCCGGAGACAAGTCCGCCAAGGTCGCTGAACTGCAGGAACGTGGCTTCAAGGTCGCGATGGTTGGCGACGGTGTGAACGACGCCCCTGCTCTTGCCCGTGCAGATGTGGGTGTTGCAATCGGCGCGGGTACCGACGTTGCGATCGAGTCGGCAGGCATCGTCCTGGTGTCGAACGACCCGCGCGCCGTGCTGAGCGCGATCGAGCTTTCACACGCCTCCTACCGGAAGATGGTGCAAAACCTCGTGTGGGCAACCGCCTACAACGTGATCTCGGTACCGCTGGCCGCGGGCGTGCTCGCTCCCATCGGCTTCAACCTGCCCCCGGCCGCCGCGGCAGTGTTGATGTCGCTGTCCACGATCATCGTTGCCCTGAACGCCCAGCTACTGCGCCGCCACGAATTGGATCCGGAGAAACTGGCGCCGTTGCACACTGCCTAGCAGTACCCAAGCGCTGACTGACCAAGCAGGCTCAGCGCTCGCTCGGAGCGAGATGTCCCGCCCGACGAGCGCTGGGCTTGCGGTTCCCAGACGAAGTTCGCGATGTCGCGAGAGGTAACCAGTTCAGCGGCCCTTCCACCAACAGTGGGCATAGAACTCATAGGCTTTCGTGTCGGATTGACATATTTACCTGCGCAATCAAGAATATAAGCATGTATGCAGATGATGCTCCTATCTCACCGCAGCACCCGTATGTGGAGCTCGCTGTCGAGGTGTTCGCAATGCTGGCGGATGCCACCCGTGTGCGGATCGTGCTCGCCTTACAAGACGGCGAACTGTCGGTTGGTGAGCTTGTCGAGATCGTGGGGCGCGCGCCAGCAGGGGTGTCGCAGCATTTGGCGAAGCTCCGCATGGCGCGAATTGTCGAGACTCGCCAGGAGGGGCAGCGGGTGTTTTATCGGTTGGCGAATGAGCACGTGATTCGATTAGTGACCGACGCGATTCATCAGGCCGAGCATGCAATTGACGCGGATCCCGCGCACCACCGGTCGAAGCACCCAGGTGCGGTCGAGGATCGCGAAGGTCGTCGTGCTTGAAGTACTCAAGAATCCGACCTACGCGAAGCTGTTCTCTGCCCAGATCATTGCCCTGCTCGGCACAGGCCTACTCACGGTGGCGCTGGGGTTGTTGGCATTCGATATCGCCGGTGGCGACGCGGGAGTGATCCTGGGTACGGCGCTGACGATCAAGATGGTCGCCTATGTGGCAGTGTCGCCGGTCATCACTGCCTTGACTGCCCGGCTCCCCCAGAAGACGGTACTCATCGTTGCCGACGTGGTTCGTGCGGCCGTCGCGGTGGGGCTGCCGTTCGTGACGGAAGCGTGGCAGATCTACATTCTGATCTTCCTGTTGCAGTCGGCATCGGCGACGTTCACGCCAGCATTCCAGGCCGTGATCCCTGAAGTGCTGCCCGACGAACGCCAGTACACGCGTGCCTTGTCACTGTCGAGGCTCGCCTACGACCTGGAATCGCTGCTGAGCCCGATGCTCGCGGCCGCGTTGCTCACCGTGATGACCTACAACAACTTGTTCGTCGGAACGATCATCGGATTCGTTATCTCGACCGTGCTGGTCACCATCACAGCATTCCCGCAGATCACGCCCGCCCCACCCGCACCGTTCTTTGCAGAGCTGACCCGCGGTGTACGTGCGTTCTGGCGTAGCACAGAGTTGCGTGCCCTTCTCGCGTTGAACCTCACCGTCGCAGCATCGACCGCGATGGTCATCGTGAACACCGTCGTGCTCGTGCAGGGTCAGCTCGGCCGCACGCAAGCCGATGTTGCGCTCTTGTTGGCCGCATACGGGGCCGGGTCGATGGTCGTCGCACTCATCGCTCCGAAGTTGCTCGATACATTCTCGGACCGTGGGGTGATGCTGCTCGGTGCGCTACTGATTCCGGTCGGCTTGATGGGTGCGGCCTCACTCATCGGCATGGCGCCTCCCACGGACATGTGGATGGGCCTGTTCGGGATCTGGGCGATCCTTGGTGCCGCAACGTCGCTGATCCTGACGCCGTCGGCTCGGCTACTTCGACGGAACTCGGATGAGACGAACAGGCCAGCCGTGTTCGCCGCGCAGTTCTCGCTGTCGCACGCTTGCTTCATGATTACCTACCCGCTCGCGGGAACGCTCGGCGCGGCGCTGGGCTTGAGCTGGACCGCTGTGATCCTCGCCGGTATCGGCGCGGTAGCCACCACGTTCGCGTTCGCACTCTGGAGGTCGCGTACGCCGGTGGCCGACCACACCCTGAGGTAGCGCCGCCGACGAACTCGCGACAACAACGCGGTCCTCCAGATCGCCCAGCCGCGCTTCAGCCAGCAGAGTGGTTCGGTACTGAGCTAGGCGGCTCGAAGATTTTCAAACCCATCACTGGGAGCACCCACTACCTCAACCCCAGCCCGCGAGCTTCGAGCGTAGCAACGGGATTCGGGGCGCGGCGCGACCGGCCCAGATTCTCGATCTCAAGTCGAGCCGCTTCGGCTCGGACTCGGTCGATCTTCTGGACGGTCCCGTCGGATGGTGCACCGAGCGCGGAGTTGGCAGTGATCTGATAGCGGTCTCGGTAGGCGGCGACCACGAACGCTGCTCGACGCCAGACGGTGGCGCGCTGCGGGTCCGCGGGCTCGCCGCCAAGAGCCGCAATCCACGGCGCCGAGTCAGCGAGGGCCGCAACGAGCACCGCGTCCGCTCGCGCTTCGATCAGGTGACGGCGCTCCGCCAGAGCCTTTTCCATCTCTAGGCTCATAGCGCCAGTTGCCTCGGGGATGAGCCCGGCGATCAGCCTGGGCACCGACTGCCTACGGGCCGAGCGCGCTGGCCTCGCAGTAGCCACAGCGACTCGATGGCGGAGCGCTGCGGCAATATCATCGGCATCGCCGAAACCACGAGCGTGGACGAGTCGAGGAAGCAGGACCTCCAGGTCGTGATGGTTGGCTTCGGCTCGGCGCAGTTCAGCGGTCAACGGTCCAAAAGCATCCGAGTCGATGACTTCGTCAGCCTGTTCTGCGTTGAGGCCCGATGTCCGCACCAGGGATGCCCAACGGTCGCGTTGCGCGGCAGCAGCGATCGTTTCGTACTCGGCAGCAAGCTGCGCGATCGTGCCCCAGGATTCTTGCTCAGCGGCCATCGTTTCGTGTGCGGAGAGTTCGGCGCCGACGTGCTGGAGCACGCCGTAGAGCACGCTGCGCCCGGTGGCTTCACTGTTGTCCCCCGGATGTGGTCCCGCGTGAGACGAATCCGGCTTGTCGACTGCGACATAAGCAACGTTGGCGGTACGGCCCCTTGTCATGGCCACGTAGAACGTCTCGCGAGTCATCGCCGAATCGACGAGCACGTGCGCTGTATCGGCGGTGAGGCCTTGCGCCCGGAAGGAAGTGACGGCATAGCCAAGTTCGACATGCTCAGCGACGTAGGCCGCTGGCAAGAGGACAGCGGATCCCCGGGAGCGTCCTTCTCGTCGAACGAGCATTGAGCCGTCGCTTCGAACATCGGCGACCTTCCAACGGTCACCGTTGCGCACCCAGCTCCGCCCGGCCCGCAAGCGTCGGTCGTTACGTCGAGTGATCACGATGTCGCCGGACGCTGCGTGGGTGCCATCGTGCAGCTCTGACTCTCGCGCACCTCGGACGGTGCCGTCGAGGATCAGGTCGGTTCGCGCACGGTTATTGAGCGCGGTGACGGATTCGTTCGAGTCAGCGACGAGCACCGCCGCACGCCCCGCGATCAGGTCGGCGCGCCACGCGGCGTAGGCGGCATCGACCATAGCTTCGGTATCGCCTTCAAAGATGCGCCCATGCTCGGCGTAGGTGTCGATGACTTCTGTGTGGCCGTGGCGGAGATCGAGGGAGGCGCGTTTCTCCCACTCGTGCGTGAAGCGGTGAACATCGACGAGTTCGGCGACGTCATCGCGGTCGTGCGCGAGGAGCCCGAACGCTCCACCCGCGTCAACCGCTTGCAGCTGCGCGAAGTCTCCGACGAGCAGCACCTTTGCTCCCGCCGTGGCGGCAAGCTGGGTGATGCGGTCAAGTGAGAGTGTTCCTGCAAGCGAGGCCTCGTCGATGATGACGAGCTGCCCAGCCTGGAACGTCTCCCCAGTTTGGAGATGGGTCTGCCACCACTTCGCTGTGTTTTCCGTTGCGATCCCAAGGTCGTCGGCGAGTACCTGGGCCGCGCTTGAAGATGGCGCGAGCCCGACGACAGATCCCTGACCGTACTTCTTCTCCCACGCTCGCCGCAGTGCGCTCATCGCGGTTGTCTTTCCTGCACCCGCCGGGCCGACCAGAAGGTCGATCACCCTCCCAGAGACCGCAATAGCTATCAGCGCGGATGCTTGGTCCGCAGCCAGCATCCGGCCCTCACGGTCAGGCTTCCGCACGATGCGTTCGACCATCGTCAATGCGACAGTCGGCGCCGTCGTTTCGCGCGCGAGCAGCAGCAGGCGGCCTTCAGCATCGAGCAGTTCACCCGACGAGAACACCGTGGAGTTCTTCGGGCGGAACACCGACGACTCATCGCTCCTGCGGAAGACGGCCGGGCTCGAAGCCAGCTCGGGCGGCGTGAGCCGGAGCGAAACGGCCTCGGCAGCATCCACGACCAATCCGACGATGGCCTCGCGGTCTCGCGTGCTCGCGAACCGATACCCCATCGTCTGGCGCGCAGCCTCAGCCGTGAGGTTCCAACGGCGCCACGTTGAACGTTTCTCTCCAACCACAGCGACAACACTCTGCCCGAGCCTCTGGACGACATCGAGCGGAACGTCATCGGCCCACAGGAGCAGCGGATCCTCGTTCGTGGTGACTCGTCGAGCCCAGCTCGTGGCATCCGCACCGAGGATCGTTCCCGCTCGCTCTCGCCATTGAGTGGTGAGTTCAGCAAGCGAATGGATCTGCTTTTCCGGCCTGGTGGCGAGCGTCGCTTGCGCCCGCAGCTTGATGATCGTCGTGCTTGATGGCTGCCTGCCGTGCTTCGCCACGTATTCAGCGATGAGACGGTCCTTTTCCTCGTCGATGTGCCGCGATCGCGAGGAGAACTCAGCGACGAGTTCTGGCGGGACTAGCGCGATCGTCCATGCCGGGTTGCGGTCGCGTCCCCTGTCGCGAGTTTCCCATTCGACGCCGAAGAGCCGGGTCAGGTGATCGGCGATCACGGCTTCGTGAAGCTCCGAGAGCGCCACCGTTGCCGCGTGCATGGGGCGGCTATCCAGGCTGCGCCATTTGTTGTCGAGCACGGTCTGGACCTTGTTGCTGATGACGACGTGCGTGTGCAAGTGGGGATCGCCCGCGCGTGAGTCGTAGTGGTCGTAGGCCGTCGCGATCAGCCCGCGCACGTCGACCTGCGCAACAGCACCGTCGCCGGGGGTTGCACCGGCGCGCGTGGCTGCAACTTCACGCTCCATGAATGCAACCACCTCTGCAACCGCAGCGTGATGTGCATCGACGATGAGCGATTGCGTTCCCGCGTCGGCGACTGCCCACAACACCGACGCTGACTTCGGAATCGAGAACGTGTAGTCATACCCTGCGACCGCGCGACGCGTGCCGCGTTCCGCCTCTTTGGCTTCGATCGCCGCGACTGCTCGACCGCGAGCAGTCGCATTCAGACCGGGGTCCAGTGCCGCAACTCGCTCAGCGACACGTTCGGCCTTCGCTTTGTACTGCGGGTAAGCGCGGCCCAACGGCGCACCCGTGAGAGGATCTCGACCCATTCCGATCAGCAGCTGAAGCTGCGCCTCGGTGACTTCGTCGCCTTCTTTGAGCTGACCGATGCCCAGTACCGCGAGCCCGCTACCTATCCAGCGTCCGGGTGGGGTCCCATCGGCGTTGTAATAGCGCGTAAGCGGTGTGGACAGGCTGCGGTCCCCGTCCCCGGCGGCGACGGTGCGCAGCAGGTACTTGTGGCCGTCGCCCGCCGACATCAATCGCATCGACACAGTCACCGGCGCTCACCTTCCCTCCGTCAAGGAGGAGGTGAACAAGGTGCTTCAAGACTCAGTCGTGAGGAGTCACGACCTCGATCTGCCAGACGCGTGGTGGCCGAAGAAGCGGGTGAGTCAGAACGGAGGGTCCTACTGCCAGTCGAAGTCGCTGACAGCTTGTTCCGTCGGGGAACCACCATCAACAAGATCGGTCGGCAGCGACGGCTCCGAAGGAGCAAACGGGCTGGTCCAAGCCTTTACGACTTCGATCGTCTGACTATTGGGCGTGTATCGCGGCTCAAGCGCCCCGACCATGACGCGCACTGGAATCTGCGCAGCGATACCCGCGACAACACAAGTCCCAGTGGGCAGGATGGGCAGCGATTCAAATGAAACACGGTCGAGGTATGCGACGGCCTTCTCGATTGCCCTAATGTCCAAGTCGTTGACGAGTCGGTGAAGAAAGTAGTTGTGCAGCTGGGAAATAATCGTCGGAGAGATGTCATGTGGGCGCTGACTCGCGATTGTAAGGAAGACTCCGAACTTGCGGCCTTCCTTGACGATCTCCTCGAAGGTTTCTAGGCGGTAATCACGCCATGCCTCGCTTTCGCGAGATGAGTCGAAGGACAAGATGTTGTGCGCCTCATCGATAACAAGATTCAGGAGGGTCTGACCCTCAGGATCTTGATCCTTCTTTGCGTCGTAGAGGTACTTACACAAGAGCATCGGGATGACTTTGCGCATCGCAAGATTGACGTCGCGAAGAGACACTACGAGAAGCGGCGGCTCGTATGTATTACCCTCCTGCACAACGACAAGCTTCTTAATGTCTGGAACCCGTGTTTCCATGCGCTTGATCAGAGGCGAGAGATGCTCGCGGTTGGAAAAGCCACTGATGATGTCACTGTAATACTGCAGCACAATTTTGAACCGGATCAGATCGATACCTCGTTGGATTTGTGAAAAATCCACCGCAAGCCCGCGGACCTTATCGCTTGTCAGCGCCTTCCAATCCTGATGATCGCTCGTGACGTATGTTGGACCCCAGGATCCCCAGTAGAACTGGCGCGTCGTTGCGTTGTAGTGAAGGTTCTGCCGCAGGTCGTCCATGAGATCCGTGAGCGCTCGCGAGGGAGCCGCTCCAAGGCAAGTCTGCACCTCGCTCAACAGGTTGAGGACCGTCTGGCGGTCCACACCATTGTCAGTACTACTCGTGGCTCGGTCGACCATGTCAGCAAGAATTGCCAGCAGGTCTTCGGGGTGATTTAACTGGCGATCCCAGTAATCGCTCTCAAGCACGCGCGCGAGAAACGGCGCCTGCGTCTTCTCCGTAGCATCCAGCAGCACGGTCCAGAATAACGGGTTCCCAATTACCTCTGCGGGAAGCTGGATCTTGTCAGCATCGTCTCGTCGAGTACTGAGAACGATGGAGTTCTTGTACCTGCGCCCCGCGATTACGCTAGTCGACCGATCGTCTTCTGGCGATGGCTCCCGGTCGACGTACTCGCCGTTAAAGTCAATAATCACGAATCTCGCTCGTCCTCGAAACCCCGGCAGGTCGCCGAATTTTTCGAACAGCTCGTGGTACAACTTCGCCAAGGTGTAAGACTTGCCACTGCCCGTATTGCCGAAAATTCCAACGTGGCTCGCGAAGATTTCATCGACATCGACCAGAACAGACTGAGTTGGTTCAGTCGCAAGTTCTCCGAGCACCAGCGCTCGCTCCGGTTCGTCAACAAAAGCGTGAATGGCCGTGAACTCGTCCTCGGAGAGGATGAAGCATTGGTTGTCGAGCAACGGCATCTCTTGTACCCCGCGACGGAACACCCCCCCTTCGAGGTAGCCAATCAGGTTTACTTCGAGTTCTCGTCTCACGCTGTCAGCGCTGCGCCCGTACTGGCGTGAAGACGTGTGGTCCTCGATTACGTGTTCACCATCGACCGATGCCACAAGTTCGGCAAAGCCCTTGGTAATCTTCACGTAGCCACCGACCGACACGTTTCGCACTACATTGCCCCTATGCAGCAAGTGCGAGTTGTTCTTGAGCTTGTCAACTGCGACCCGGACACGCCGACCGTCAACCGAGATCACCCGACCGATCCGGAAGACAGCATCCTGTTCAAGAAAGTGCTCTTCAAGCATCAGTAGGCCCTGTGTTAGGCGTACGAATGTCGAGTTCGATCCGCTGGTCAAATTCAGGAATCTTGTCGCGAACGATCGGTTCGAAGTAGTCGGAATCAAGCACATCAAGGGTCACGTGACGTTCTTCCTGGCCTTCGACAGGCTCGCTTGGCGCGACGAGTTGGACGTTCCCATTTTTTACCTCAGCAACAGGCAATAGCTCTTCGTACGCGATGCGATCGGCGCGCGAATAACAGAAGACGATCACTTGGAGCGTCGGATTCATCCGGGCGGCGCGCAAGACGAGATCGCGTAGGTGCTCGTCACGAAATGAGAACCCATGCGTGAAGAGTACGCTGTTCTCCTTCTCCAGTTCGTTCGCAAATCGTCGGATCAGCTCGTAATAGGTCTGGTTCAATACTGTTGTTGCGAATTTGCGCTTGTCGGGATTCACGATGCCAAGCTGCTCGTAGCTGGCAGCGAAATCACGTACGGCCGCGACCGCGTCATCGGCGAGCGATTCCTCCTCGGCCTCGGCCAGAAGATCGGGGACTGAACGGAGGGTTGGCCCTTGCCCTTCTGGCTGTGGAACCAGAAGAACGTCCAGGAGGTAATGCCGCGCGTCAGAGAGAAGTCCTTCGACATGATCCACGAGGGTCAGACCATGGTCGAAGTAGATTTCACGCTTCCCGTCAGGCTTGGTCTCCTGTTTCCATGCTGCAGACCCGTGCAACTTCACAAGGTTGAAGACCGGCACCTCAGACCGGTGTTCGTATCGACTCCCCATCCGATACCGGAGCGTGTTAAAGTCGCCGAGGTCAAACCGAGGTCTGATCTTTCCACTAAACCCGTCACTGAAGTCAACGCCGAGCTGTTCCATGGCGACCTCGAACACCATGTCGACGTTTGTCGTGAAGAGATTCGCCTGCTTCGCGTGCAATGCACTGTGTCGTTTGAGCAGAATCCGGTTGAGTGTCCGCAAAAACGTAGCGTACGAAGTGAGCACGGGCTCGGCCGACACATCGCGGTCGACGATCTCGCGGTTCGGCACCAATACGTTGTCGAAAAAGTACGCTTGGATCGATGCCCGAACGCGCTGTTTTGCGAACTCAGAACCTTCGGCATCGGCTAGTTCGGTTAGTGCCAGCTCGATGTTACCCAGACGCGCGAAGTACGCACTTGACGTACCGGCGCCGATCAGGAAGTTCAGGTGCGCCGACTCGACGATAGTTCGAAGCCGCTCAGGGGTCAGCCCATTGGATCGAGCGTCGGGTACCGGCTGCTGCGCCACACCGTTGACGCGAAGCTGGGTCACTGTTCTACCTCTGGTGCGGGCGTGACAGGGATCTTCACGTAGTGGACGGTGAATGCCGATCCGATGAGGCGAAACTCCTGGCGATTGCGACCGAAGTCGAAGGGGTTGTCGCTCGGCTTCTGCCAAATGTCGAGGCCCTTGCCGAGGTCGATGCGCCAGCCGTGGTTGGTCTCAATGCGACGGTCATGGATCGTGTCGTCGAGCCGCACAGCGAGGCGAACGCCGACCGCGTCAGACGCGTCCTTGATTGACTTGAGCATCAGGAGCTGCCCGTGTTTGAACTCAACCTTCGGCTCCTCGGTAGTCACAAGCACGACGTCGATTTCGTCGGCGTCGTCCTTGGTCGCCGCGAGGAGGCTGAGCAGGTCCGCGAGATTGCGTCCCTGATGTGGCATGCGGATGTAGGGGTCCGTGATCGTGATCTTGGATGCTTCGCGAAGGTAAGGCAGGAGCAGCTTCTCGTAGGAAACTCCCCGCTGGCCCGCGGTGAAGTCCCGATGCCCTTCGGCCAACGGCGTGGGTGCGGGTTGCTTCGGCACGTCCGGAGCAACCACTGACGAAGCGGGTGGTGGTTCGGCAGCCGTGGCCGAATGGGGTGTCGCAGCTGCGCCCTCACTTGATGCGCCGTCGCCGTCCGGAATCTCGTCCCAGTCTCGCCGATACAGCTGCGGGTACTGATTCTCTTCGAGGGTGGCGACACCATGCCACGCTCCCGCCCTGTCCGCGTATCGGAAGTGGACCGGCGTGTCGCGCATCGTGGCGTCGATCCGCAGGATCGAGTCCTTGACGCGCTTGCGTCCCTCGATCGCGAACTCCAGCAACGCGCGGATCTCGTCCTCGTTGGCCTCACCTGTCGGGTGCACGAGCTTCATCAGCCCGGAGAAGGTCTTCCCAATGCCGTCCTGGTCTCGCGTCGAGATCGAGGTGTCGAGCGTGAAGTAGTTCTTGTACTTGTCCGAAAAGTCCTCCGTCCTTTTCGCGCGCAGGATCTCGGCCAGGTAGTCGACGACAAATCCGTAGCCAGTGGAAAACATCTCCGAGCGTATCGGCGCCACTTCCCAGCCTGGGATGTAGTGGTGGATGCGGTCGAGCCATGCCGGGTCGCGGTAAGCGTCTGGCAACTCGTCGAACAGGTCTGAGTTCTTGAGCATGTAAGGCACTGTGTGCGTTGTGTTGCCGATGAAGGCCATCGAAGCCTCGGCTCCGTAAATGCTGGTTCCGCGCGAGAATGACTTGTTAGCGAGGTAGTTCTTCATCACGTTGACGAGGTTCTGGTCGGTGCGCCGGTTGGCGGCGAACTCGTCGAACGCGACGCAGTCCCAGTAGCCGACGAGGCCGATGCGGCCGCTGGCATTGTTGACAAAGAGTTTGGCGACGGTAACCTCGCCGCCGGAGATGAGAATACCGTTCGGGGAGAACTCGCTGAACGTATGCGACTTACCGGTGCCCTTCGGCCCAAGTTCAACCACGTTGTAGTTGCGCTCGACGAACGGGATCAGACGGGTCAGGGCGATGAGCTTGCCGCGCTCGTTGAACTGCTCGGGGTTGAGGCCGATCGATTGCATGAGCAGGTCGATCCATTCCTCGGTCGTGAACGCCTTGCGGGCCTCGTAGTAGTGGTCGATGTCGACGCCTGCAACCTGGATGGGCTTGAGACTGCCAAGGATCCAGGGGGCGACGCGCTGATCGTCGGAGTGGAAGTACTCGATGTCGCAGATG
>JAGQTL010000141.1 GCA_020439035.1 Leucobacter sp.
CGCGGCAACTCGAACCTGCAGGCGTCGGTCGCCGCGGGGTTCGAAGCGGCGGGCAGCGAGGGCGGTGCCGGCGGCCTGTTCGGGATGGGCATGGCTGCGGGCGCGACTGGTCTCGGCGGACTCCAGCAGCCGGTTCCCGGCGTGGGCGCGCAGAGCACGCCGGCGGCTGCGGCCCCCGCTGCGGCCGAAGCGCCGGCCGGCGACGATCCGATGGCGAAGCTGGCGAAACTCAAGGAGATGCTCGACGCGGGCCTCATCACCCAGGACGATTACGACGCCGCGAAGGCGAAGGCACTGGGGCTCTGACGGGCCCGGAATCGGACGGAAATGAACGACTCTTCGGCGGCACTGCCGGGCGAGCCGAACGCGCTGACGAACGGGGCACCGCGCGCCTCCGACCCCGCTCTTCCCGGCGTCGGGGGAGTGGGCGACGCCCCGGTGGTCGACCCGGGGCAACAGACCCACACGGGTACGGAGACCGGGCTTTCGAGCCCGGAAAGCGGCGATCCGCTTGCCCCGGCTCCTCCTGCCGGTCCTGACACGGAGAACGAGCGACTGCACGACGGCGTGAACCGCTGCCCGAGGTGCGGCTCGACCGAGATCCAACTGCGTCCGACGACGGGGATGCTCGTCTGCCTGTTCTGCCGGCACGAGTGGTCCGAGGCGCAGATCGAACCGGAGATCGCGGGTGACGAGGATCTCAGCGAACTGCGCGGCACGACGATCGCCTCCGGTGCGGCCGACATCGATCCCGAGGTCTCGGGGATGCTCACGCTCAAGTGCGCGGGCTGCGGCTCCGAGGTCGTCGTGAACACGGCCGAGGCGATGTCGGCGCGCTGCCACTGGTGCCGGCACGTGCTGACCGTGAACGAGCAGATACCGAATGGCGCCGTGCCCGATGCGGTGCTGCCCTTCGCGCTCACGCACGAACAAGCGGTGGAATCGATTCGCGCGTTCGCCGGCAAGCGCCGCATGTTCGCGCACCGTCGATTCGTGCGGGAGTTCAGCCCCGAGAATGTGGTCGGCGTCTACCTGCCGTACATGGTGATCGACAGCAACGCGAGCGCTGATCTCTGGGGCTATGGCGAGGTGCTCACCCGGACCTACACGCGCGGAAGCGGCGATGACCAGGAAACCTATTACGACGCCGACGTCTACCAGGTGCAGCGGCACATCGATTTCACCGTCGACGATCTGACGATCGAGTCATCGGCCGAGCGCGCCAATATGGACACGCTCGTCAATACCAACAACATCATCAACACGATCCTGCCGTTCGATACGAAGAACGCGGTGAAGTGGAATGCCAGCTACCTGACCGGGTACACGTCGGAGAAGCGCGATCGCGACGTCGCGGGAGTAGAACCGGTGCTCGAGGATCAGCTCCTGTCGATCGCGCGCGCGCAGGCCTCGACCTCGGTGAACGACTATGACCGCGGCGTGCGGTGGGAGCACGAGCGCCTCGAGGTGCACGGCACCCGCTGGGTGGCGATGTACCTGCCGGTGTGGCTGTACTCCTACTACCACGAAGAGGGGGGCCGGGGGATGGTCCACTACATCGCGGTCAACGGCAGAACCGGGGAGACGATGGGAAGCGTCCCGGTCTCACGGGGTCGTCTGCTCGCTGCGGCGCTCACGACCGGAACGATCATCGAGGGCCTCGTGGTCGCGTTCCTGGCGGTGACGGCATGAGTATCTGGCTGATCAGTGCACTCTCGCAGCTCTCCATCGTCATGGCGAACGCGCAGGACGAGGATGGCGGCGGCTGGCTGCTGGTCGCCGGCCCCGCTGCCGGCCTCGCCCTCTACCTGGCGCTGTTCCGCTACTACCGCAACACCGACAAGTCCCACCAGTTCGAGCGCGAGACCAGCGTGACGGCGAAGCCGATCACGGGGAGCGATGCGAAGGTCGACGAGGTGCGCGGGACGAAGGCCAGGAGCATTCAGGGCAACAACGTGCGGAGCTTCCGGCAGCGCGTGCAGCGCGTCGAGTAGGGAAGCGCCCGCGGGAATGAGAGCGGCCCCGCGATCCGGAAGAGGATCGCAGGGCCGTCTGCCGTTCGGTCGCGGATCAGCTTGCCGCGGGAGCCGCGTCCGGGATGCTGATCGGTGCATCCGATGCGTCCGCCCAGACCGGAGCCGGGAGCGTGGTCTCTACGCCGTCGCGGATCTGGCGGAGGGCCTCGGTGATCTCGCCGGCGTTCTCGGGCACCGCGAGGCCGCAGCTGCGCAGCTCGGACGGGAACTCGAGGGTGAGGCGCGTCTTGCCCGCCTCGACCGCCTCAGCCGTGGTGCCGATCCGCTTCTCGCTGCCGGTCTGAATGTCCGAGACGTCCTCGCACACGTGATAGACCTGGCCGCCGTCGACCCAGACCACGCGGTCCTGGCCGAGCAGCTGGATCACGGTCGACTGGTCGGCGGTGTACTGCTCGACCGACGGCGGGTTGAAATCGATGCCGAGGACGGTGGCCAGCACCGCGAGTGCGATGCCGACGATGCCGGCGGTCGTCTTCTGCCCCGAACTCATGTCCTTGTTCAGGAAGATCATGACGATCAGCGGCACGAAGGCGATGATCGCAATGATCGCCCCGAGCTGGTTCTGAACGAAGAACCGGAACTTGTCCTCCCGACGAGCCGGATCGAGGCGATTCGCCTTCTTCCACAGGAACGATCCGGTGATCGACAGTGCGGCGATCACGACGAGCAGCACGATCAACGTGATGAACGCCCACTGCGGGAACTGCGCCGAGGCGCCCTGCTCCTCGAGCAGGCCGGTGTCCGGGTTCCTCACGAGCGCGCCGTCGCTGCCCACGAACTCGCGCTGGCGCAGGATCCAGAAGATGCCGAACGCCTCGATGGCGATCGCGACCACCCAGAGGATGAGCGCGATCACGCGGAGCCGGGTCGACTTCGTCTTCGCGCTCTCAGTGGGCTTCCACCCCTCGGCCTGAACGCTCGCCGCGCGCGACTTCTTCGTCGCGGTTTCGGGGGCGGCCTCGGTCGCGTCGGGTGCCTCTGCGACGGCGCCGGCCGATTCTTCGGCGGCGGCGTCCGCGGCCTCCGCAGCGGCGCTGTCCGCGGCGGATGCCTTCGCGGCGGCGGCACGAGGCTTCGCCGACGATTTCTTCTTCGGCTTCGGCTGATCGGTCACGATGGTCCTCTCGGAGTGGTCTCTCGGTGCGCGCGGCACTGCAGCACTCCGCCGCGGCCCCGCGCATACGTTCGGCGTTCAGTGTACCCTCCGCTTTCGCAGCGGCGCGTCGATACACTGTGCTGCATGCGCAGGAAAGCCGACCCCGGAGCTCGCGAGAGCCGCCTTCAGAGCGGGTGGATCGTGGAAGCCGGGCCGGACCCGACGTCGGAGGCCGACCTGCCGCCGGCCCGCGCGAGTGCGGACGAGGATCGGTCGCCGGGCGACGCGGGGGCGAGCGATACCGACGGCGCCGCCGCCGAGGCGCGCCCGCAGGTGGGCGCCGGCATGCTCGTGCTGCTCGGGATCATCGGCGGGGTGTATCTCCTCTACACGATCGTGTGGTTCAGCTGGGCGCAGTACTACTCGGCGGTGAACGAGGCGTCGGCCGAAGCCGGCGGCGTGGTCGGATCCGTCCTGCAGCGCGCGCTCTTCTGGACCGCCCCGTTCGCGCCGGCGCTCTGGTTCGTCACGGCGCTCGTGATGAACCGCGGCGTACGGCCGAGGTCGCTCGTGCTGTGGCTGCTGCTCGGCGCGATCGTGCTGGTGCCGCTGCCGATGTTCGGAGGTGCGGCGTGAGCGGCCGGAAGATCGTCGGGTGGGTCGTGTTCGCCGCCCTCACCCTGCTCTACGCGCTCATGGTCGTGAACGCGGTCGGCAACCTCACGGGCATGCAGCAGATGGCCGCAGCGCTCGATGCCGGACTGAGCGCGAGCGGCTGGCTCTGGCTCCTGCTCGGTATCGCACTGCCGCTCGCCGCCTACGCGATCGGGCTGCTCGTCGCGCGCCGAGGAACGACAGCTCAGCGTCTGCTCGCCCTGCTCGCCGGAATCGCGGTCGTCTCCGCGTTCCAGCTCGAGATCATGCATCTGGTGCCGCAGTTCAGCTACTTCGCGATCTGAACCGGGGACGGCCCGCGCAGCGGGCGCGTTACCGGATGCGACGCAGCGGTCGGTGGCGAGGCCGGCCGACCGATAGAATATCCGGGTGGCTCGCTTCCGAGCCCGTTTTCTGCCCGCGCACCCTCTGTGAAGGATCCTCTCCCGTGCCTGCGCCTGTTGTGCTGATCGCTGAAGAACTCTCGCCCGCCACCGTCGCCGCTCTCGGCCCCGACTTCCAGATCGTGCAGGCCGACGGCACCGATCGCGAGGCCCTGCGGGCCGCGCTCGCGACCGCCGACGCGATCCTCGTCCGCTCCGCGACGCAGGTCGATGCCGAGGCGATCGGCTGGGCACCGAAGCTGAAGGTCATCGCCCGCGCCGGTGTCGGCCTCGACAACGTCGACATCAAGGCGGCGACGCAGGCCGGCGTCATGGTCGTCAACGCGCCGACCTCGAACATCATCAGCGCCGCGGAGCTCACGGTGGCGCACATCCTCGGCCTCGCTCGCCATCTGCAGCGCGCGCACGGATCCCTGAGCGCGGGCGAGTGGAAGCGCTCGGCCTACACCGGCACCGAGCTCTTCGAGAAGACCGTGGGCATCGTCGGCCTCGGCCGCATCGGTGCCCTCGTGGCCGAGCGGCTGAAGGGTTTCGGCGTCGAGCTCATCGCCTACGACCCCTACGTTACCGCGGCGCGTGCCGGGCAGCTGGACGTCGAGCTCGTCGAACTCGACGAACTCGTGCGGCGCGCCGACTTCCTGACCATCCACATGCCGCGCACGCCCGAGACCCTCGGCATGATCGGCGAGGCCCAGCTGAAGGCCATGAAGCCGAGCGCATACGTGGTGAACGTCGCGCGCGGCGGGCTCATCGACGAGGCCGCGCTCGCCGCGGCGCTCGATGCCGGCGAGATCGCCGGGGCGGCGCTCGACGTCTTCGTGCAGGAGCCGCCGGTCGATTCGGTGCTGACCGGCAACGCCAAGGCCAACGTCACGCCGCACCTCGGCGCCTCGAC
>JAGQTL010000142.1 GCA_020439035.1 Leucobacter sp.
GGCCAGGACTACTACCTGAAGCCGATGAACTGCCCCATGCACATCCTCATCTACAAGGAGCGCTCGCGCAGCTACCGCGACCTTCCGATGCGCCTCGCCGAGAACGGCACGGTCTATCGGAACGAACTCTCCGGGGCCCTGCACGGGCTCACGCGTGTGCGCGGATTCACTCAGGACGATTCGCACCTTTTCGTCACGCCCGAGCAGCTCGAGACCGAGGCCACCCGCGTGCTCGAGTTCGTGATCTCGATGCTGCGCGACTTCGGCCTCGAGGATTTCGAGCTCGAGCTCTCGATGCGCGATGACGAGAAGTCCAAGTGGATCGGCGGCGAGGAGTATTGGGAGTACGCCACGAATGCGCTGCGGAATGTGGCCAGGCGCAGCGGGCTGAAGCTCGTCGAGGTGCCCGGTGAGGCCGCGTTCTACGGGCCCAAGATCGACCTGAAGACCCGTGATGCGATCGGCCGAACCTGGCAGCTCTCCACTGTGCAGGTCGACGTGAACCTGCCCGAACGCTTCGACCTCGAGTACACGGGCGCCGACGGCGGGAAGCACCGGCCGATCATGATCCACCGCGCGCTCTTCGGATCGATCGAGCGCTTTTTCGCGATCCTGCTCGAGCACTACGCCGGTGCATTCCCGCTCTGGCTGTCGCCCGTGCAGGCCGTCGGCATCCCGGTCGCCGAGGAATACGGCGACTACCTCGAGCAGATCTTCGAGCGACTTCGGGCGAGCGGAGTGCGGGCCGAAGTGGATCACAGCGACGACCGGATGCCGAAGATGATCCGCACGCACACGAAGGCGAAGGTTCCGCTGCAACTCATCGCCGGGGAAGAGGACCGGGCGAACGGATCCGTCAGTTTCCGCTTCCGCGACGGCACGCAGGTGAACGGCGTACCGGTCGATGCGGCGATTGAGCGGATCCTCCACGCCATCGAAACCCATGAGCTGGTGAACACCGCATGGTCGAATTGAACGATCAGGCGACGGCCGGGGCGGAATCGGTGGCCGAGAGCGGCACCGTCGGAATCCCGGACGAGCTGCAGCGCCTGTGGACCCCGCACCGCATGGTCTACGTCGCGGATGCGCGCCAGCCGGATGAGCACGACTGCCCGTTCTGCCGCGCACCCGAATTGAGCGATGAGCAGGCGCTCATCGTGCATCGGGGCGAGCACGCCTATGTGCTGATGAACCTCTTCCCGTACAACAACGGCCATCTGCTCGTATGCCCGTACCGGCATGTGAGTCTCTACGACGAGGCGACAGCAGAGGAGGTCGAGGAGATCGGCTCGCTCACGCAGGTGGCCATGCGCGTCGTTCGCGAAGTGCTCGGGTGCCACGGTTTCAACATCGGGATGAACCAGGGCGCGATCGCCGGTGCCGGCATCGCCGCACACCTGCATCAGCACATCGTTCCGAGGTGGGCGTCCGACGCGAATTTCTTTCCGATCATCGCGAAGACGAAGTCGCTTCCCGCGCTTCTCGGCGACGTCCGGGAGCGCCTCGCCGCGGCGTGGCCCGAAGTTCCCGGACGGTGAGCTGGCCGGCATGCCGACCTCGGATACTCGGAGCGTCCGAGCGCCGGAGCCGGATTTCGTAGACTGCTATATCGACTCGACGTTTAGGAAAGAGGAGCCCCGTGTCCGGACACTCCAAATGGGCCACGACCAAGCATAAGAAGGCCGTCATCGACGCGCGGCGCGCGAAGGCGTTCGCCAAGTACATCAAGGTGATCGAGGTCGCCGCGCGAATCGGCGGTGCCGACCTCGAAGGCAACCCGGCGCTCGCCGACGCCGTGCACAAGGCGAAGAAGAACTCCGTCCCCGGCGACAACATCGATCGCGCGATCAAGCGCGGCGCGGGTATCTCCGGTGATGCGGTGGAGTACTCGACGATCATGTACGAGGGCTACGGGCCGAACGGCGTCGCGCTCATGATCGAGTGCCTCACCGACAACAAGAACCGCGCCGCCGCCGAGGTGCGCACGGCACTCACACGCAACGGGGGCACGCTGGCCGACCCGGGCAGCGTCGCCTACAACTTCGCGCGCAAGGGCGTCATCACCGTTCCCGCCGAGGGGACCACCGAGGACGACGTGCTGATGGCGGTGCTCGAAGCCGGTGCCGAAGAGGTCGCGCCGACGCCGAACGGCGAGTCCTTCGAGGTCGTCACCGAGGCATCGGACCTCGTGGCCGCCCGAACCGCGCTGGTCGAGGCCGGCATCGATTACGAATCCGCCGAAGCCGAGTTCGTGCCGAACCTGAAGGTCGAGATCGATGCCGACACCGCGCGCAAGGTCTTCCGGCTGATCGATGCCCTTGAAGACAGCGATGACGTGCAGAACGTCTTCTCGAACTTCGATCTGAGCGCCGAAGTGCAGGCGGAGCTCGCGAACGACGACTGATCCGCGCATGCGCATCATCGGGATCGACCCGGGGCTGACCCGCTGCGGCATCGGGATCGTCACCGCCGGGCCCGGTCGCACGGTCGCGTTCGAGCACGTCGAGGTCCTGACAAGCCCGAGCACTGCCGGGCAGCCCGAGCGCATCCACCGCATCGGATCCGCGATCGAGCGTCTGCTCGACGGCGAGCGTCCGGACGCCGTCGCGCTCGAACGCGTCTTCGCGCAGGACAACGTGGCGAGCGTCATGGGCGTCGCCCAGATCAGCGGTGTGGTGATGTTCCTCGCGGAGCAGCGCGGGATTCCGCTGGCGCTCTACACCCCGAACGAGGTGAAGGCGCAGGTCACGGGATACGGCAGCGCCGACAAGACGCAGGTGACCACGATGGTCACCCGTCTGCTCCGGCTGCAGGCCCCGCCGAAGCCGGCCGACGCGGCGGATGCGCTCGCGCTGGCGATCACGCACGCCTGGCATCTCGGTCGGGGCGGCGCGCTCAACCGCGTCGAGGGGCAGCCCGGCGGCCGCGCGTCGAGCGGGGAGCCGACCCCGGCGCAGCGCGCGTGGCGCGAGGCGGAGGCGCGGCAGGGCCGGCGACGCGGGCCGCGCGGAGGCTGACGCACACGCCGCTTTGGCGCTTGTCGGTGGTGCTCGCTAGCCTGGGATCACACCGCGACGGGGCGCAGGCTCGGGTCGCGGTGACCATGCGCAACTGCGGCGAGAGGAGCAGCGATGGTCTACCGAGTACAGGGCGTGGTGGTGCACGCGAAGGGCGCTCCGGCGACCATCGAGACGATTCTCGTGCCCGAGCCGGGGCCGGGCGAGGTCGTGGTCGATGTGCTCACCTGCGGGGTCTGCCACACGGATTACCACTATCAGCAGGGAGGTATCGGTGACGAGTTCCCCTACCTGCTCGGCCACGAATCGACGGCACGTGTCGCGGTCGTCGGCGAGGGCGTGACCGAGGTCGCGGCGGGGGATCGCGTCATCCTGAACTGGCGCGCGGTGTGCGGGCAGTGCCGCGCCTGCCAAAAGGGCCGGCCGCAGTACTGCTTCAACACGCACAACGCCAGTCAGAAGATGACGCTCGAAGACGGCACGGAGCTCTCAGCTGCGCTGGGGATCGGATCCTTCGCCGAGAAGACGCTCGTGGCAGCGGGCCAGTGCACCAAGATCGACGAAACATCGGACGCCGCGGCGGTCGGGCTCCTCGGCTGTGGCATCATGGCCGGGATCGGAGCGGCAATCAACACGGGCGAGGTGAAGCGCGGCGAGTCGGTCGCGGTGATTGGCTGCGGCGGTGTCGGTACGGCGGCGATCGCCGGGGCCCAGCTGGCGGGCGCGACCACGATCATCGCGGTTGACGTCGACGAGGCGAAGCTCGAGCAGGCCAAGCGCTTCGGCGCCACGCACACGGTGAACTCGCAGAACGAGGACGCGGTCGAAGCGATCCGGGCGCGCACCGGCGGCTTCGGCGCCGACGTGGTGATCGACGCCGTCGGCATCCCGCAGACGTGG
>JAGQTL010000143.1 GCA_020439035.1 Leucobacter sp.
GCTCGGGCGCCCGGGCACCCGTCGCAGCCCGCTGCTCGTCGCGCACCTGCCGCCGCGCCTCTTCGAGCAGGATGGAGTCGGGCTGATTCCGCATGGTCATGCCGGCCGGGCGCTGGGCGCGCGCTCGGGCCATGGCGCGCGCGCGTTCGATGCGTTCGGCGGCCACAGCCTGGGCCGCCGCGTGCAGTTCGGCTGACGTCTCGGTCGCGGTGGGCGCTTCCACCCGCTCGACCGGTGCGGTCTCCACGGGCGCCGGGAGCATCTGCTCCGCGGCGATCTCGACCACCTTCACGCGGCCGGGCGCCATCAGCACCAGCGCACCGAGGGAGGCGACTGCGGCGAGCGCGGCGATCGCGAGCACCACGAAGCCCTGCCCGGCGGCGAGGAATCCGAGCCCCACGAGCAGGCCGGCCATCGAGAGCAGCGCGACGAGCGCCGCGATACCCCGGAGTCTCCGCACGAGCGGCCGGCGCAGTCGGGCGGCTCGCTTCAGCGCCCCCTGCGTGCGGCGAGTCTGCTGCGCGCGGATCTCGGCCCGCACCTGCTCGGCGCGCGCAGCCGCGAGTTCGGCCTGCCGCTCCGCCTCCTGCCGGCGCTGGGCGGTCTTGAGCAGGCGTTCCTGAGCGAGTGCCGCGCGCGCCGTCGCCTCGACGCGCACCTCGGTCGGCACCTCGGCGGTCTCGGCGAGCACCCGCAGCGTGCGCTGCAGGCGCACGGCATTCTGCTCGGCGGCCTTGAACTCGCGGCGCCGCACCCACGCGGGCACGAGCACGGCGGTCCAGAGCACGGCGGCGACGACGAAGATCACGCCACCACCGAATACGCCGCCCGTCATGGGTTTCACCTTACGTTTCCGATGCGCAGCAGTGCCGGTGCCGCGCCGAACACGCGGGATGTCGGTGACCGGAACACCGCGGGGCGTCCGCGCGACAGTCCGTCGGGGCCCGGGGCGATCAGCGGACGCCGATGCCCGCCTCCGTCAGCCGGGCGAGCATGCCCGCGGGCACGTCTTCGCGCGTCACCGCGAACGTATCGTGGTCGCACCACTCCCCCGCGATGCAGATGTATCGCGCCCGCCGGCCTTCGAATCGCATCCCGAGCTTCTCGACCACGCGCAGCGACGGCGCATTCTCGGGCCTGATGCAGATCTCGATGCGGTGCAGCTGCAGTTCCTCGAAGCAGATGTCGATGGCGAGCGCCACGGCGACCGGGGTGATGCCCCGCCCGGCGGCGTGCTCAGAGATCCAATAGCCGATCGAGGCCGAGCGCAGCGCTCCCCCCGAAATGTCCGATACGGTGAGCTGCCCCACGACCTCGTCGCCGTACACCATCACGAAGGCGAGGCTCTGCCCCGCGCGCTGCTGGCGCCGCATCTGCCTGATCATGGGCCGGAGCGGCACCGAACCGGGCTCCGCGCCCCGGCCGCTCGGATGGGTGGCCTCCCACGGCCCGAGCCAACTCCGGTTGGCGGCCAGGAGCCGCTGCAGCGGAAGCGCGTCGCCGGGGCGGATCACGCGCAGGCACAGCGCGCCGACGATGCGCGGCAGCGGCGACTCGATCGCGACGGGGAGCGGGCTCACCGGCCGTCAGCGCTCCGTCTGGTCGCCGACGCTCGCGCGCAGGCGGTCGGCGAAGTCGAGCACCCATTCGGTCAGCTCGCCGCCGAGTTCGTCGTGGTCGACGCCCAGCAGCAGGTTCGCCTTGATCCAGTCGGCGCGATCACCGGTGTCGTACCGGCGCCCGTTGAACACGACGCCGTAGACCGGGCGATCGCCGAGGCCCGCGGCCAGCACGTTCAGGGCGTCGGTGAGCTGGTACTCGCCGCCCCGGCCGGGCTCGAGCTCGTCGATGACGTCGAAGATCTCGGGCCTGAGCACGTAGCGGCCGATCACCGCGAGGTTCGAGGGGGCGTCGGCCGCGTCGGGCTTCTCGACCAGCGCGGTGATGCGCACGACATCGTCTTCGTCGGTCGTCTGCACCGCCGCGCAACCGTAGAGGTGGATCGATTCGGCGGGAACCTCCATGAGCGCCACGACGGTCGCGGCCTCGCGATCGTGCACCTCGATCATGCGGCTGAGCAACGGGTCGCGCGCGTCGATGAGGTCGTCGCCGAGCAGCACGGCGAACGACTCGTCTCCGACGTGCAGTCGCGCGCGCCCCACCGCATGCCCGAGCCCGAGCGGCTGCCCCTGCCGCAGGAAGTGGACCTCGGCGAGCTCGCTCGATCCGTGAACCTTGCCGAGCTTGCCCTCGTCGCCCTTTCGCTGCAGCGTGTACTCGAGCTCCGGCACGCTGTCGAAATGGTTGACCAGGTTGTCCTTGTTGCGCCCCGTGATGATGAGCACGTCGTCCAGGCCGGCCCCGGCGGCCTCTTCGACCACGTACTGGATCGCCGGCTTGTCGACGATCGGCAGCATTTCCTTCGGCATCGCCTTCGTCGCCGGCAAGAACCTGGTGCCGAGGCCGGCGGCCGGGATCACGGCCTTGGTCACGGACTCGGGCCGCGAAGCGTTCGTGTGCGCGTCTGTCGGACTCATGCCTCAACTCTAGACTGACGGTATGGTCGAGCACGACGAAGTCTCAGCAACCGTGGCGGCGAAGCAGGCGCTGCGCACTCAGGTCCGCGCAGCGCGACGCGGCATGACGCCGGAGTCCGCCGCCGCGGCGAGCGCCGGGCTGACCGCCAGGCTCGTCGATCTCGTCTCCGGCAGAGCCGCCCGCTCGGTCGCGGCCTACTTCCCGGTCAGGAACGAGCCCGACACGCGGGACTTTCTCGCCTGGGCGAGAGACCGCGGGGTCGAGGTGCTGCTGCCCGTCAGCCGCGCCGACGGCCTGATGGACTGGGTCGCGGACACCGGCCAGGCGTACGCCGAGGGCGCCTTCGGGATCCCCGAGCCCACGGGCGAACGCCGCAGCCCGCTCGCGGTGGCCGGCGTCGATCTCATGCTCATCCCCGCGTGCGCGGTCGACCGGCGCGGCATGCGCCTCGGCTGGGGTCGCGGTTACTACGACCGCTGCTTGAGCGCACTCCCCTCGCCCCCGCCGGTCTTCGCGCTGATTCACGAGGCCGAGTTTCTGGACGAGGTGCCGAGCGAGCCGCACGACACTCCCGTCGCGGGGATCGTGACGCCCGAGCGCACCCTCGAGTTCGGCCGCTGACGCACGGGGCGGAGCCCCGCTACAATCGAGTGTTGTGCCGACCTATGCCTACCGCTGCAGCGACTGCGATCACGCGTTCGACATCTATCAGCAGTTCAGCGACGATGCGCTGACCGAGTGCCCCGAGTGCGGCGGGCGCCTGCGCAAGGTGTTCGGATCGCTCGGAGTCACCTTCAACGGCTCGGGCTTCTACCGCACCGACTCGCGGGCGGGCAATGCGGGTGGATCGGGCGCCGATTCGGGATCGAAGTCGGCCGGATCAGCCGGCTCGTCCACGCCGTCTTCGGCCGCCGCCTCGTCGTCGAAGAGCGGATCGAGCGGCTCCGGATCCGGCGCCGCGAGCTGATCCACGCGGATCAGCGAAATCGGCAAAAAACTATAGCGGCACTTGCCAGCACCGTCAATAACTGTTATCGTTTTGTTTCCGTATGCTGAAACAGAACGTTTATCAGGTGCGTCCGGAATCCGAGAGCACCGAAATAACCCGCACTGACCAGCCGGATTCGACCCTCCTGGGCCGCATGTCGGCCCGACCGCAGCACCCCCACGGGGCCGCTGCGAAACCCGGTTCCCTTGCCCGCTTCGGTATCGCCGTCGCGGCCGCACTCGCCCTGATCGTCGGCGTGGCAGGCCCTGCGCAGGCCGATGTCCCCGAGGCTCCGGGCTCCCAGACCTCCCAGACCTCCGAGGCCGCCGACACGACAGGTGCGGATAGCGCAGAGCCCGCCGCAGCGAGTGCGCCGAGTGCGGCGCAGCTCGCCGCCGAGAAGAAGGCCAAGGCCCTCAAGAAGGCCAAGGCGGCCAAGAAGGCGAAGGCCCTCAAAAAGGCCAAGGCGCTCAAGAAGAAGAAGGCGCGGATCAAGAAGAAGCGCAAGAAGTTCGTCGTCTCGGCACTCAAGCAGGTCGGCGCCTACCAGGACTGCACCCGCGTGGTCGAGCGTGCGCTGCACTATGCGGGCATCAAGACCGGAGACCTCGGCACTCAGGTGTACGAGTACACCTCGCTCGGCGGCAAGCGCGTGAAGAAGGGCGGGCTCAGGCCCGGCGACGTGCTCATCTGGCCGGGTCGCCATGTGGCCGTGTACACGGGCAAGGGCAAGGCCGTCCACGGCGGCTGGAGCGCCGGTCGCACCGTCAAGAACAAGACCCTCGTTATGGGGGTCAAGCCGATCGTGGTCCGCTATTTCGACCTGAAGGTCTGACCCGATCCTCTACGAACGGACGCCCGCCTCACCCCCAGTGAGGCGGGCGGTCCTGTATCAGCCGGGCATCGTTCTCGCCGGCGCCGCGCGGCTCGGGCGGGTCGTGCGGGTTGGGGTCGCTGCCCTCGGGTGCCGGGCGCGTCGCGCGACGGTGTCGCCGGTGCCCCCGTCGCGGGTCGTCGGCGGGTGCCGGCTGCGCTCCCGCGCCTGGCGCCTCCCCCGCGGCTTCTGTGGCGGCCATCACCTCGGACGGCTCGGTCGAAGCCGGTTCCTCCGAGCCCGGCGCGCCATTCACTAGAACAGCGTCTCGGTGAACGCCTCGGTGGGCTGCTCGGCGATCGCGGCGCGACGAGCCGTCTCGGCCTGCGACGACCCCTCGGAGGCCGCGTCGGCATCGGCCGCAGCGTCGTAGCCGAGGATCCCGGCGACGCGCAGCGCCACCCGTTCGGGATCGGCGAACAGGTCGAAGCTGTGGACCCGATGGTAGTGCCAGCCGAGCCGGCGCAGCACCGAGGGGCGCAGCCGGAGCGCGTCACGCAGGCTCTCCTCTCCGCCGGTGAAATCGAGATCCACCGCGATGGCGCGCTCGTCGAGCGACGCCGCGAGCGGGATGACGCCGCGGTAATCGAGTTCGACCCTCAGCCCGAGCCGGCGGAGGCGGTCGGCGAGCTCGCTCAGCATCGGATCGTGCTCGGCGGGAAGTGCGCTCGCCGCCGGTGCGGGGTGTTCGAGCGCCAGGAGCTCGGTCAGTTCGATCATGCCGTGCTTCAGCCGGGTCCGCTCCAGGTCATCGGGGCGGAAGCAGGTCACGATGGTCATCGCGCGCCGCGCGCGGGTCATCGCCGTCGCGATCAGTCGCTCACCGCCCCGGCGCCCGAGCGCGCCGAAGTTCGAGAGCACCCGACCGTGCGGCGTGCGCCCGTAGCCGACGGAGAAGATCACCCGGTCGCGGCTCTGCGCCATCGCCTGCTCGAGCGTGAGCACCGCGAACGGCTCCGCGCGCTCCCCGAGCAGGAACTCGCGGTACTGCGGGTACTTCGAGAACGCCTGCAGCACGGCCTGATAGCTGCGAACCGCATGCCGCTCGCTCGCGGTCACGACCATCAGCGATTCCCGCGGCCGTTCGCTCGCGTGTTCGAGCACGAGCTGCACGACGCGCTCGACCTCGGCGTCCGTGCTCTCGACGGCCCCCGTGTGCGGATCGGGCAGACCCTGACCGTCGGGCACGAAGTCGAGGGTGAGGCTCGAATGGCCGAGGAACGTGCCCGCCCACGGCAGCGACACGATCTCTCCGCCGTAGAAGCGGCTATTCACCAGGTTCGTCAGATCCTCGCCGCCCGCGCGATAGCTGTGCGTGAGCGCGAGCTCGGGCAGCACGCCGCGCAGCTGCGCGAATGCGGACTGCGCGTGCAGGTCGTCGTCGGCCGCCGCGCTCTCGTCGCCGGGCGTGCGCACGGCGATCTCGAACGATGACGGCGTCTGGGTCACCACGTCGCCGAAGGCGACGACCTGCCGCGCGCGCCGGATCGCCCCAACGTTCTCGACGAGCGTGGTCGCGCCGGCGTCGAGCAGCAACACCGTGTCGAAGTAGAGATCGCCCGGCAGCTGCGGCACCTCGTAGGGCGAGCACACCCAGACCGGCGCGAGCGCGTCGAGCAGCGAGGGCGCCTGCTGCGCCAGCGCCGCGAGCGACGTCTCATTCGACCGCAACAGGTCGCGCATGGCCGCGGCCTCCTGCCGCGCGTCGCTCACCGCGATGCGCCAGGTGTCGGCCAGCCTCGCGGCGAGTCGTGCGCCGTTCGCACTGGCATGGGCATCGTCCACCAGCCGGAAATCGGCCTCCAGCCGCTCGACCACGCTCGTGTTCGCGCTCAGCAGCGCTGGGTTCGTCTCGAGCATCCGTTCGAGCACCGACTGCCACCACGCTTGCTCCAGCTCGGCGGCGACGTGCTCGGCGGCCACGTGGCGGGCGGAGAGATCGTCGAGCAGGGGCTCGAGGTGCGCCGCGCGCAGGCGCTCGACGATGGCGGTGCGCTCCTGGATGTTGTGGAGCACTTCGCTCTCGCGGGCGAGATCGATCGTGCGGCGCGCGAGCTGCACGAGCGGCATCATCCGAAACTGCTGCGACTCGTGCTCATGGCCGAGCACGACGTCGAGCCGCTCGAGATCCGCGACAGCCGCCTGATACGCGGACGCCGCGTCCTCGATGCCGCTGGGCGGTGCGCCGGGGCGGGAGCCCGCCACGGTCGAGTAGCGCTGCCAGAGCATGCGCTGATGCTTGATCTGCACGAGCTGCGCGTGCATGTCGCCCACGTGCACGCCCGGGCGCACGTATTCGCGGGCGAGCTTGCGCAGGCGCTTCCGGTTGCCGCCCGACATCTCCTCCGTGCCGCGGGGCGCGTGCGCCGCGATCACCTCGTCGAGGGGGCGATCGTAGACGTCCTCCGTGAACCGGTCGAGCGTCTCGCGGATGCCGACCAGCATGCGCAGGTAGATGCCGAGCTCCGAGATGGTCGCGTACGGTCGGAGCGTCGTCTGCTCGATGATGCCGTTGGCGATCGAGATGAGCCGCGGCAGCTCCGTCTCCGCGAGGTCGACGGCGAGCGAGTACGCGGCGCGCGCGGCCTCGGTCGTGTCGAAGCTCACGCCGTACCAGGGCGAATCCTCCGGGCCGAACTGGAACTGGCCCAGCCGTGCCGCGTCGGTGATGTCCTCGGCGATGCTGCTGCGGTCAAGGGCCAGGTGGCCGAGCGCGTGATCGTCGAGCCGCACCGTCGTACGCGGCGGCGTGCGCAGCAGGGCGAGGCGCGTGAGCTCGCGCAGCGCTTCGATCGGCGAGACGGCGAACCGCGCGTCGGAGCAGGTCAGCGCCGTCTGGTAGTCACGGAGCACTCCGCGCAGGCGCAGCAGCGCGTCGTCCACGTCGCGCATCGGGGCCGGCTGGGCCGCCTCGTTGCGGCCGATCGCCTCGACGAGGTTGCGGCGGAGCTGGCGCGGCGTGACCGCGAGGCCGGTGAGCCCCACGCGGTTGAGCCGGTGGCCGATGCCGTCGAGCGTGGCGCGGCGCGGCGAGACCACGAGCACGCGCTTGCCCGAGCGCACCAGGCCGCCGATGGCGTTCACGGCCGTCTGCGTGCCGCCGGTGCCGGGCAGGGTGCGGATCGCGAGCGAGTACCCCGCCTCGATCTGCGCCAGCACGTCGTCCTGCTCGGCATCCGCGTCGTAGAGACCAAGGTCGGTCTCCGGCGCGCGCTCGTTGGGGTCCGGCGCCGTCACCGGACGGTACGCGGCCTCGAGCTGCTGCTTCGCGGCTTCGGATCCGCACACCGCGGCGAGCACGGGCACGTCGAGATCGTTCGCATCGGCGAGCAGCTGGCGCGACACGCTCATGAACGACGAGGCCACGAGGCGGGGCTGCACCACGAACCCGGCGACGCCGACGACCATCTGGCGCAGGCGGTCGATCACTGGCTGCGGCTTGAACACGCCCTCGGCCTGCGACAGCTCGAGCAGCGAGCGAGCATCGATCGCGATCCCGAACTGCTCCCGCAGCGTGGCGAGCAGCTCGTGATTGACGCTCGGCCGCTTCTTCAGCTTCAGCTCGAAATCCCGGCCGTACCGGCGGATCGCGAGCGGCCGCAGCAGCACGGGCGCGCAGTACTCCTCGCCCTCGAAGCTCCAGCTCGCGAGGCCGATGCCGAGGTGCACGGTCTCGAGCCCGCGAACGGTCCGCATCTCGACCGACTTGTCGGTCACGCGCGCGGCGGCGAGGCGCGCTTGCCGCAGCGCCAGGTCGTCGCGGATCAGCGCGGAGAGGAGGATCTTCTGCCCCGTGATGAACTGCGGCAGCCCGGCAGGGTGCGCGTTCGAGAGCTCGATCCGGTTCTCCGGCCGGTCGTCGAAGTGGATCAGCGGGCTCCGCCCGCCGATCTGCGCCAGCCGGCGCCGCCATTCCGCGTGCTCGGCCGCGAAGCGGTCGACCGTGCCGACGGGCCCGGTGAGCTCGAGCGCATCGTCGAGCGGCATGGTTTCGGTGCTCGCCGCACTCGAGTAGTCGGGCTGCTCGGCCAACGCTCCGTCGCTCGTGAGCGGCGCGGCATCGACCTCGCGGCCTTCGGCCCCGGTGTCTGCACCCGTTTTACGGCGTCGATCCACACTCCACACACCGCCACACTACGTGCGACGCGCGGAATTCCGCGGAAGCCCCTCGGTGTTTTGCCGCCGTTCACAGGCCGGCGCACGCGAAGCGCCGGCCCGCGAACGCCGCGGCGACGCGATTACGCGGCGCCGGCCGCGTCGGAGTTCTCGGACTCGGCCGGGATCGGCGAGGCGACGACGTGGGTGCCGCGCAGCTTTCCGATCCACGCCATGAGGTGATAGATCACGACCGCGGCGATCGTGCCGAGCGCGATGCCGCCGAACTGCACATCACCGATCTGCAGCGAGAAGTCGGAGATGCCGACGATCATCGCCACCGCCGCCGGGAACTGGTTCACCGGCTTCGTGAAATCGACCTTGCGGTCGATCCAGATCTTCACGCCGATCAGCGCGATCATGCCGTAGAGCGCGGCGGTGACGCCGCCGAGCACCCCGGCGGGCACCGAGAAGATCAGCGCGCCGACCTTGGGCGAGAAGCCGAGGAGCATGGCGAAGGCGCCGGCGACCCAGTAGGCCGCGGTCGAGTAGACGCGAGTCGCGGCCATCACGCCGATGTTCTCGCCGTACGTCGTCGTACCCGAACCGCCGCCGATCCCGGCGAGCACGGTGGAGACGCCGTCGGCCAGGAGCGCGCGCCCCGTGACGGGGTCGAGGTCGCGATCGATCATCAGGCCGACGCTCTTGATGTGGCCGACGTTCTCGGCGATGAGCACGAGCA
>JAGQTL010000144.1 GCA_020439035.1 Leucobacter sp.
GTACCTGCGCCCGTTCATGATCGCCGACGAGAGCTTCCTCGGCGTGCGAGCCGCGCACCGGGCGCGCTTCATGGTGATCGCGAGTCCCGCCGGCGCCTACTTCACCGGCGGCATCAAGCCCGTGTCGATCTGGCTCTCGAGCGAGCTCGCCCGAGCCGGCCAGGGCGGCACCGGCGCGGCGAAGTGCGGAGGCAACTACGCCTCGTCGCTCCTGCCCACGAATATTGCGGCCGAGCACGGCTGCGCACAGGTCCTCTTCACCGATTCGAGCACCGAGGACACGATCGACGAGCTCGGCGGCATGAACCTCTTCCTCGTGCACGCGGGGGCCGACGGCGAGCCCGACGCCCTGCTCACGCCGGCGCTCAACGGCAACATCCTCGACGGGATCACGCGCAAGAGCCTGATCCAGCTCGCGAGGGATCGCGGCCTTGCCGTCGAGGAGCGCGCGGTGGCCGTGAGCGAGTGGCGGACCGGGGTGGAAGACGGCTCGATCGTCGAGGCGTTCGCCTGCGGCACCGCCGCGGTGATCACCCCGATCCGGCGGCTGATCGGCGAGGGCGGTCTCTCGATCGACTTCGGCGAGGTCGGTCCCGGCGCGCTCACGATGTCGTTGCGCGATGAGCTGACCGGCATTCAGTACGGGACGCGCGAGGATCGCCACGGCTGGGTCGAGACGATCGTGCCGGCGGGACGCTGAGCATGAAGGTCGCGAGGTTCCGGCACGAGGGCGAGATCTCGTACGGGGTGCTCGATGGCACCGAGCACGGCGACGGCATCGAGATCGTCGAGCTCGCCGGCGACCCGATGATCGTGCCCTACGAGACGACCGGCCGCCGCCTGCGCCTCGAGGAGGTGCGGCTGCTCGCGCCGGTGATCCCGCGTTCCAAGGTGGTGTGCGTGGGCAAGAACTATCGCGCGCACGTCGAGGAAATGCGGGGGGTCACCGGCGGCGAGGCGCCCGCGGAGCCGCTGCTCTTCCTGAAGCCCAACACGTCGGTGATCGGCCCCGGCGATGCGATCGTGCGCCCGGAGATTTCCGAGCGGGTCGAGCACGAGGGCGAACTCGCCGTCGTGATCGGGGCCGTGGCCAAATCGGTGCCGGTGGAGCGGGCGATGGAGGTCGTCTACGGCTTCACGTGCGCGAACGACGTGACGGCCCGCGACCTGCAGGTGCGCGACGGGCAGTGGGCGCGCGCGAAGGGCTTCGACACGTTCTGCCCGCTCGGCCCGGTGATCGAGACCGATCTCGATCTTGCCGACGCCCGACTCGAGACGCGGGTCAACGGCGAGGTCCGTCAGCGCGCCTCGACGGCCGAGCTGATCCACTCGGTCGCCACGATCGTCGCACACGCCTCGGAGGCATTCACCCTGCTTCCGGGCGACGTGATCCTCACGGGGTCGCCGGCGGGAGTCGGACCGCTCGAGGCCGGGGACGAGGTTGAGGTCGAGGTCGAGGGGATCGGGATCCTCCGCAACCGCGTCGAGTGAGCCGGGTGCGCCGGGCGGCGTGCTCCGAGCCGGCATCTGAGAGAATGGCCGGATGGATCCGATGAAGCCGAATCACGCGAACCCGCCCGAGCCGGGCAAGGTGATCCGTACGCGGCCTCGCAGTGCCGAGCGCGCCCCGCGTGGCGCGGCTGCAGGGGAGGCTGCACGCGCGCAGACGCGCCCGCGCACCGAGGGCTGGACGCAGCTGACCGGACCCGATGGTCGGCCCACGCTGCAGTTCGCCTCGCCGCGCGTGAAGCAGCCGCCCACGCACCTCGCCGACCTGTCGATGGAGGAGCGCGAGGCGAAGATCGTCGAGCAGGGGCTTCCGAAGTTCCGGGCCGGCCAGCTCTCCACGCACTACTTCGCTCATCACACCACGGATCCCGAACGCATGACCGACCTGCCCAAGGGCGGCCGCGAAGAGCTTGTCGAGGCGTTCTTCCCGCGGCTCCTCACCGAGGTCAAGCGGCTCACGACCGACGATGGGGCGACCATCAAGTTCCTCTGGCGGCTCTTCGACGGCGCGCTCGTGGAGTCCGTGCTCATGCGCTACCCGGGGCGGATCACGCTCTGCGTGTCGAGTCAATGCGGATGCGGCATGAACTGCCCGTTCTGCGCGACCGGGCAGGCCGGACTCACCAGGAACATGTCGACCTCGGAGATCCTGGACCAGGTCGTCCAGGCGAACCGGGTGATCGCCGAGGGCGGCCTCGGCATCGGGCGCCAGGCGGGCAACGGTGCCGAGCCGGAGCGCGTCACGAACATCGTGTTCATGGGGATGGGCGAGCCGCTCGCGAACTACAAGCGCGTGATGAACGCCGTGCACCGGATGGTCGCGCCCGCGCCGGAGGGCCTTGGCATGAGCGCGCGCGGGATCACGGTGTCGACGGTCGGCCTCGCGCCAGCCATCCGCAAGCTGGCGGATGAGGACGTGCCGGTGACGTTCGCGCTCTCCCTGCACGCGCCAGACGACGAACTGCGCGACGAACTGATCCCCGTGAACAGCCGGTGGAAAGTCGACGAGGTGCTCGACGCCGCGCGCGCGTACTTCGATCGCACGGGCCGACGCGTCTCCATCGAATACGCGCTGATCAAGGACATGAACGATCACGCCTGGCGCGCCGAGCTGCTGGCGCAGAAGCTCAACGCGCGCGGTCGCGGCTGGGTGCACGTGAATCCCATCCCGCTGAACCCGACCCCAGGCTCCGTGTGGACGAGGTCGGAGCCCGCGGTGACTCGCGAGTTCGTCGACCGCTTGAATGCGGCCGGGGTGCCGACCACGCTGCGCGACACTCGGGGCAAGGAGATCGACGGCGCGTGCG
>JAGQTL010000145.1 GCA_020439035.1 Leucobacter sp.
TTCGAGAACGCCGAGGCGAACCTCGAGCTCTCGAGCGCGCTCCTGGACTCGCTCGCGGCCACGCTCGTCACCAGCCGCCTGCAGCGCGACCTCACCGACTCGACCACGCAGCGCAACATCGGCGTCGCGCTCGGGCACTCGCTGCTCGCGCTGGACAACCTCGCGCGCGGGCTCGGGGAGGTCGCGGTCGCGCCCGAGGTGCTCGCCGCCGACCTCGACGCCAACTGGGAGGTGCTCGGCGAGGCCATCCAAACCGTGATCCGGGCCGAGGTGACCGCCGGTCGCTCGAGTATCACCGACCCGTACGCCGCGCTCAAAGAGCTCACGCGCGGCCGCCGGATCGGGGCGCCCGAACTCCGCGAGTTCGTGCAGGGCCTCGAGATCGGCGAGGAGGCGAAGCAGCGGCTGCTCGCGCTCACGCCTGCGACGTACGTGGGCGACGCCGCAGCGCTGCTCGACTACCTGAAGGGCTGAACGCTCGATTCAGTGGGCGCTGTCGGCGCCCGGATGGCGCAATGACTTGCGCGCCTCCGCGTCTTCGGCGCTCGGCTTCCCGCCGAGGCCGAGCAGCGCGAGCACCACGAGCGCAACGATGAACACGACGACCGCCCCGATACCGGTGCGCATGAAGTCGCGCGACACCATGAGCACGATGAGCCCGGCGAAGACGGCGAGCACGCCGGCGAAGCCGAGGAGCTCCGCGGGTCGCAGCCGATCGTGCCTCGACGGGGTGACCGTTTCGGGCTGTTCGGGCGGAGTGGGCTCAGTCATGATTCACTTTCGGTACTGGGATCGATCTCGGGCGAGGCGGCGACCGGTGCGGTGTGAGCCGCTGCCCCGCCGTCGAAGGCCGAGATGCCGAGGAAGACGCCGCGGATCACCGCGTAGGCGCCGAAGAAGCCGATCAGGGCGACCGCATCGCCCATCACGAGCAGGCTGATCACCGCGAGGGCGACGCTCAGCAGGGCCGAGGGGATCGCTACCTGCTTCGGCTGCGCACCGCGGACGAGCCGCAGGATCGTAACTACCGCGGTGAGCGCCGCCCACGCGGCGACGACCAGTGCGATGCCCACGCTGTCGCTCACCGCGAGCAGGGCGCCGACCGCGGCGAAGGCGATGATCGCGCGTGCCGCGATCCACCAGCTCTCGAGAGTAAAGCGCAGCACCCGGTATTCGACGAGCGTCACGCAGCCGATGATGAGGAGGCCGACGAAGATGGCCCAGCGGTCGAACTCGAGCTGCTCGTGAAGGGGCGCGGTGAAGGCGATGCCGAGCCCGGTGAGCAGCAGGGCGCCGCTGCGCAGCAGCCGGGCCGTGCGAAGGGATCGTGGATCGACGATCGGCGGAAGCGCCGTCTCATTCGCCGCAGTCGCCATACCGATCCCACCCCTTTCCCGGACCGGCTCAGTCTATCGCGCTCGCCTGCGAGATTCGGGAGCGCACCGCCCGACGTCGCCGCGCCCGGGCTAGACGCCCTGCGGCATGTTCTGGAACCGCGAGTAGTGGCCCTGGAAGGCCACGGTGACAGTGCCGGTCGGGCCGTTGCGTTGCTTGGCGACGATCAGGTCGGCCTCCCCCGCGCGCGGGTTCTCCTTCTCGTAGGTGGCGTCGCGATGCAGCAGGATCACCACGTCGGCGTCTTGCTCGAGCGATCCCGACTCCCTCAGATCGCTGATCGCGGGCTTCTTGTCGGTGCGCTGCTCGGACGCGCGGTTGAGCTGCGAGAGCGCGACGACCGGCACCTCGAGCTCCTTCGAGAGCAGTTTGAGCGCGCGCGAGAACTCGCTGACCTCTTGCTGGCGGCTCTCCGACTTCTTCCCGGAGGAGAGCAGCTGCAGGTAGTCGATGACCACCATCTTGAGGTCGTTGCGCTGCTTCAGGCGACGGCACTTCGCCCGAATCTCGACCAGTGTGAGGTTCGGGCTGTCGTCGATGAACAGCGGGGCGTCGTTGATGCGCGCCTGCGTGGCCGCGAGCTTCTGGAAGTCGCGGCTGTCGAGCTGGCCCTTCCGCAGCGTCTGCAGCGGGATGCTCGCCTCGGCCGAGATGAGGCGCATCGCGATCTCGGCCCGGCCCATCTCGAGCGAGAAGAACACGGTGGTCTTGTCGCTGCCGACGGCGGCGGCCCGGGCGATATCGAGCGCGAGCGTCGACTTGCCCATGGCCGGCCGCGCGGCGATGATGATCATCTGCCCCGGCGCGAGCCCGTTCGTCTTCTCGTCGAGCTCGTCGAAGCCGGTGGGCACGCCGAGCATGCCGCCCTCGTGCATCTGCGCCTTCTCGATCTCGTCGACCGCCGCCTCGACGGCGACCGAGAGCGGCACGTAGTCATCGGCCTGCTCGGCTCCGGTCACCGCGTAGATCTCGGCCTGCGCGGTGTTGACGAGGTCGATCGCCTCGCCCTCGCCGGCGTAGCCCATCTGCGCGATGCGGGTGCCCGCCTCGACCAGGCGGCGCAGCAGCGCCTTCGAGGCCACGATGTCGGCGTAGAAGCTCGCATTCGCGGCCGTCGGCACGATGCTGGTGACCGTGTGCAGGTATTCGGCGCCGCCCGCGCGCTGCAGGTCGCCCGACTTCGTGAGCTGATCGGTCACCGTGATCGCGTCGGTGGGCTCGCCCTGGGAGTAGAGCGAGAGGATCGCCTCGTAGATCACCTCGTGCTTCGGCACATAGAAGTCTTGCCCGCGCAGCACGCCCGTGACGTCGGCCACGGCGTCCTTCGACAGGAGCATGCCGCCGAGCACGCTCTGCTCGGCGAGCAGGTCGTACGGAGGCGTGCGTTCGAACCCGCGCGTGACCTCGTCGAAACCGTCGTCGGCGACGGGGATGCCGAGATGCGCGATAGACACTGCGGGACTCCTTCTGTTGCTCGTTCATCCAGTAGACACCGAGCCACCGACATTCACCCTAGGGCGCTCCAGGAACCCCGCCAAACAGTCGTCGAGAGACCTGTGGATAACTCGGTGCATAAGTCACCGGTTTTCGGTCGCAGTTATCCCCAGCATTGGGGATAACCTGTGGATGAGAATCCGATTTTGCCGAAAATCAGTGCCGTGATCAGGTATTTCTAGATCTCACAACTGTGAAGTTATTCAAGTCTCAGGTGCAAGTTGAGGCTTCCGATCAGACGACGCTGTGGAGAACTCACACCCTCACGTGGGGGTTTGTCAAGACAAATTTTCCGCTCCCGCGGAATCCCTGATCACGGCCCCGCAAACCCTCATGTCGAAGCTGAGACGTGGCCGCAGGGCGGGGGATGAGCGCCCCCTTCGTTCGGCGGCTCGGGTATGAAAAACGGGGCCCGGCCGAACGGCCGAGCCCCGTGATCCCGAATCGAATGTCAGCGCTGCGCGATGACCTGCAGCACCACCTGCGCGTCGACTCCCTCGTGGAGGTGGATCGTCGCCTGGTACTCGCCGACCGACTTGATGGTCGGCACGGTGATCTTGCGCTTGTCGATCTCGCCGATGCCGGCCTCCGAGACCGCGGCCGCGACGGCAGCGGGCTTCACCGAGCCGAACAGACGGCCCTCGGCGCCGGTCTTCGCGTACAGGCGGATCTTGCCCTCCTGCAGCTTGGCCTTCAGCGCCTCGGCATCCTCGATCGATGCGTGCGCGCGCGCCTCGCGCGCCTTGCGGATCTGTGCGACCTGGGCCTCGCCGCCGCGAGTCCAGTGCACCGCGTAGCCCTGCGGCACGAGGTAGTTGCGCGCGTACCCGTTCTTCACCTCGACGACGTCGCCGGCGGAACCGAGGCCCACGACCTCGTTGGTCAGAATAATCTTCGCCATGATGCGACTCCTTATCGGCCGGAACCGGCGTAGGGGAGGAGCGCCATCTCGCGGGCGTTCTTCACGG